>JANXPR010000112.1 GCA_025357215.1 Acidobacteriaceae bacterium
GATCAATGGCATGGTCCTTGGCTATCGCTTGAACACTCCACTGTTGCGTGCCATCAGGATTTTCGTTCAGGGCCGGGTCAATACTCCATTTTGGAAGAAAGCCACCAAGCTGGAAGTCCGCTCCTTCGAGCGGGTCATCGAGCTTTTTCTCAGTCACAAAGAAGAGATCAAGCACCCCGATCCGCGCCTGGCGATTTCCATGGCCATGATGATGGTCATCAGCTCGCTCTTTGAATTGGTGGTAATGCCTCACGATCTGGGACCGATAAAACATTTCCTGCCTAAAGACGATCTGGCACTCCGCAAGGAGCTTTTGCGGATGTTCCTGAGCTACCTGGGCGTGGAACAACCCGCCATTTCCGCTGGTACAATGGATAACAAGCGCGCTCCCGAATCCAGCAACTAATCCCATCCGCGGACACGCCTTTTTACCTATGTTTGAGAACCTACAAGAAAAACTGCAACGGGCGTTTAAGAACCTGCGCGGGCAGGGCTCGCTCACTCCGGAAAACATTCAGGAAGCGCTGAAAGAGATCCGCTTGGCGCTGCTGGAAGCTGACGTCAACTTCAAAGTGGTCAAGCAGTTCATTGACACCGTTGCGGAAAAAGCCGTGGGCCAGCAAGTGATGACCCAACTGGCTCCGGCGCAGCAAGTGGTCAAGATCGTCCACGATGAGCTGGTCAACATGCTGGGCAAGGATACCGCCAAGCTGAAGTTTTCTTCGCAGCCGCCCACGGTGATCCTGATGGCCGGCCTGCAGGGTTCCGGCAAAACGACCACGTCCGGCAAGCTGGCCGCGTGGCTGAAAAAAGGCGGACACCGCCCGATGCTGGTTTCGGTGGACGTTTACCGTCCCGCGGCGCGCCAGCAACTGAAAGTTGTTGCGGAAGCCATCAAGGCGCATCTGTACGAAGGTAAAGTTGAACACTCTGATACGCCAACGGTCGAGCGTCTGGCCAAAGAAGCGCGTAAAGAAGCCGCCAATACCGGATGCAACTTCCTGATCGTGGACACCGCGGGCCGGTTGCATATTGACGACGACTTGATGTCAGAAATGCAGTCGCTCAAGAAGATCTTGAACCCGCAGGAAATTCTGTTCGTGGCCGACGCCATGACCGGCCAGGATGCCGTGAACTCCGCCGACGAATTCCACAAGAAGCTTTCCATCACCGGCGTAATTCTTACCAAAATGGACGGCGATGCTCGCGGTGGCGCGGCGCTTTCCATCCGCCAGGTCACCGGACAGCCGATCAAGTTCATTGGCGTGGGTGAAAAGTACGACGCGCTAGAACCATTCCATCCTGACCGCATCGTGGGCCGCATTCTGGGCATGGGCGACGTAATGACGCTCATTGAGAAAGCCCAGGAAAACGTGGACCAGAAAAAAGCCACGGAGTTCGCCAGCAAAGCGCTCAGCGGCGGTGGCTTCTCTTTGGAAGACTTCCGCGACCAGCTGCGCCAGGTAAAGAAAATGGGATCGCTGCAAAGCGTGATCAAGATGCTGCCGGCCGTGGGCCCGTTTGCCGGGATGCAGAAAGCCGCCGAGCACGTGGACGACAAACAACTCACGCACGTGGAAGCCATCATTAATTCCATGACGGCGCATGAACGCGCGAATCACGAGGTCATCAACGGGAACCGGCGCAAGCGCATTGCCCGCGGGTCGGGCACCAGCGTCCAGGAAGTGAACCAAGTGCTGCGGCAGTACGCCCAGATGCGGAAAATGTTTAAAGATATGGGCAAAGCCAGCTTCGGGCGCAAGCTGGCAGGGATGAAGTTCCCGGGCATGTAACGTTTGGCTTCAGGACTCGAACATCGCTACGCTTCGCCCCGAAATGGAATTACTTTCATCGTTTACCTGCACTGGTTCGTCGCGGACGCTGCTTGGCCGAAACCGATTTGATAATCGTGTTGCCTTTTCCTGACGACATCAATGGGGTCCTGGCCTGGCCCACCGCTGCCTGCAAAAGGGCTTCAACCTTCGGGTCCTTGAGTGTGGCAGCGCTTTCCAATCGAATGAACCGGTTCTGGTTGCCGCTTCCCTGCAAAAGCCTATGCGGATCCGGGATTGTGTATCCGTAATAAAACGAGAGCGCCACGCCCTTGGCCTGCGCCGCCAGTGACACCAGGCAATCTGACGAGCGTTCCGTGGTGCAATATCCAATAACAAAAAAATTGTAGTTGTCATACACAAGTTCGTTTGCGGTTGGGAACCGCTTGCGCAGGGCTGCGCGCACGGAACGTATGAGCTTCGCCATTGTAGGATCGAACTTGGCAATAAAACCGGCAATTTGAGCGGACGTTGAGGCCAGCTCTTTAGGCGTCCGTTGTGGCTTGGCTGTTTTCATTGCAGTTTTCTTTTTGGTTGTCTTCATGAAGGTTGGCCCCTTGCAGTTCCTGAGGATACCTGTAACCAGCCCACTTGCCATGCGAGAATGAACGACAATACGCATCGCAGAGTGAAATAAATCCCGTGACTGAACGTCGCAAACTCGCCAACATCTCTGAAGCCATGAAAGAGTGGTCGGCTTTGCTTGGGACTGAAGTGGCCGACTGGCCGGGCGTAACCGAACGGAAGATGTTCGGCATGATTGCCTACTTCCGCAAGGGCCAGATCTTTGCCGCGCTGCCGCGCACCAAATGTTTTGACACGCCGCAGTCTTTCGCCATCAAGTTGTATCGCATAACAACCGCCGCCCGAAAGCTTATTGACAGCTTTGGCCGGTCGAGTCCAGCCATGGGTGATAAGTGGATTGCCGTGGAAATCCGCGGACCACAAGATCTGGGCGGCGCGGTGAAGCTGCTGTACCAGGCCTATGCGTCCGCGTCGTCTCAATGAACCGCCTTCGCTCATTACCCAACAACACCCATACTCACTCAACGTATCTTGTTCAAAAACCCGTGGATTCCCTCGCCCACATGCTCGGGGGCATCTGCCCAGTCAATCCCCTGTTTTTGCAAAATTGCACGATTTCTGTTGACAGTTCGCCTTTCATTCGTAAATAATTCGCTCATATGGCTATCACTAAGCGGCAACGCCAGGTTTACGACTTCCTGCAGGAATTCATGCAGAAAAACGGATACTCGCCATCCTTTGAAGAGATTGGTGCAGGACTGGGGCTCAGCTCCCTGGCCACCGTGCACAAACACATTACGAACCTGGAGAAAAAAGGGCTGCTCAAGCGCGAATACAATCGCAGCCGCTCCATTGATGTTCTCCCTGTGCGAGGCCTATTCAGGCGGCAGGTACAGAAAGCTCCTACCGAACTGGCCTTGCCGCTGATGGGACGCATCGCCGCCGGCCAGCCGATTGAGGCCATGGAAACGCCGGAAACAATCTCTCTGGGCGATATCACCCGGTCCAAAGACGTCTTCGTTCTGCAGGTCAAAGGCGAGAGCATGCGGGACGAACACATTGTGGATGGCGACTACGTCCTGGTGGAGAAAGGCAACACGGCGCGCGATGGCGAAATCGTGGTCGCCCTGGTCGATGGCACCGACGCTACGCTGAAACGGATCTACAAGGAAGGCGCAACCATCCGCTTGCAACCTTCCAACGCCACCATGAAACCGATCATGGTCCCGGCCAAAGCTGTCCAGGTACAAGGACGGGTGATTGGTGTGCTGAGAAAGTACTAGCCAAGTTTCCAACCAGATGAGTCAAATAGAAACGCAGCCTCGCAAGGGGCTGCGTTTTTGTTTTGCGTCAAACTTCACCGCTTTGCAAGGAGGCCGTGACGTACATCACCGCACTCAACTGCTCCTTTCGTCTAGGCTAATCTTGGGGTTTTCGTAATCAAGAAGCCTTATGACGGACACCGCAGCGTCCACGGCTGAATCCACCGGAATCCCCGGTAACGCGCTTCCCAGCATGGAGTGGTCGCGCGACAGCCTCATTGCTGTAGCTGTCTTCCTTCTTATCTCCACCTATTTAGTTTTTCGTTTTGCTCTGGGCTGGACTCCTGGATCGCTGCCAACCTTGTCTCCGCTCATCGTCGCGCTCCTCTTAGGCATTCCTCTCATCTACGAACTGCTGCGCCGTCTGGCCCACTTTGAATTTGGGTCCGATCTGATCGCCGGCGTTTCGATTGTCAGCGCGGTGCTGATGCACGAATACCTGGTGGCGTGCGTGGTCATCCTTATGCTTTCCGGCGGACAGGCGCTGGAAGCGTACGCGTTGCGGCGAGCGTCTTCTGTTCTGCATTCGCTGGCGCGCCGCATGCCAACGATCGCACACATTGTTTACGGCAGCAGCTTTCGCGACGTTGCGGTTACGGAAGTTCGTCCTGGCAATCAGCTCATGATATTGCCACACGAGATCTGCCCGGTGGATGGCGAAGTCCTGGAAGGCTACAGCCGCATGGACGAATCGTTTCTCACCGGCGAACCATTTGAAATGGCCAAGGCGCCGGGCGCGCATGTGATTTCCGGCGCCATCAACGGTGAAGCCGTGCTCAAGGTGAGGGCCACGCGCTCCCCGGAAGACTCGCGTTACGCTCGCATTTTGCGGGTGATCAAGGAAACCGAACAAAACCAGCCGAACATCCGCCGCATTGGCGACCGCCTGGGGGCATGGTACACGCCACTCGCCTTGCTCATTGCCGCGCTGGGATGGGCATTGAGCGGCAACCCGGAGCGCTTTCTGGCTGTGGCCGTTATCGCCACGCCGTGCCCGCTGCTGTTGGCGATTCCCATTGCCATTCTTGGCGGAATTTCTTTGGCTGCGCGGCGCGGCATCGTGGTCCGCAACGCCGCTGTTCTGGAGCAGATCGCCAACTGCCGTGTTTTTATTTTCGACAAGACAGGCACGCTTACTTACGGACGTCCTTCTCTTACGCAGATTCTGTGCGCACCGAATCGCAACCAAGAAGAAATCCTCTCTTTCGCCGCCAGCCTGGAAAATTATTCGCGACATCCACTGGCCCGCGGCATTCTGGCGGCCGCCGAAGCACAACATGTCGTCACGGCTCCACCACAAAATGTTACCGAGACACCGGGTGACGGTCTGCGCGGCACCATCGACTCGCACAGAGTCCACATTACCGGCCGCAAAAAGGCTGCGGACATCTACGGAGCTCTTCCCGATCTTCCTCCGCCGACCAGCGGTCTGGAATGCCTGATGTTTATCGACGACCAGTTCGCCGCGCTGCTTCGCCTGCAGGATGAAGCCAAGCAAGAAAGTTCGCCATTCATCGGCCACCTGCAACCCAAACACGGCGCGGAAAAAGTGATCCTGCTTTCCGGCGACAAGGAAAGCGAAGTCCGTTACATGGCGGAACAAGTCGGCATCAGGGAAATCTATGCAGGGCAGAGTCCGGAAGAGAAACTTGCGTTTGTGAAAGCCGCCACGGCCCGCGGCAAAACACTTTTCGTGGGTGACGGCATCAATGACGCGCCGGCCATGCTGGCCGCCACCGTGGGCGTGGCGCTCGGCGGGACGAGCGAGGCCATATCCGAATCCGCGGACGCTGTAGTGCTGGACTCCTCCCTGCGCAAAATTGACGAACTTATTCATATTGGCGAACGCATGACGCGCATTTCCCTGGAGAGCGCGGTCGGGGGCATTTTGCTCAGCGCCATCGGCATGTTTGCCGCAGCTTTTGGACATCTTTCTCCTTTGCACGGCGCGGTGGCTCAGGAAGTAATTGACCTGGCAGCCGTCTTAAACGCGCTGCGGGTTGCGGCGCACCGTCGGGGACTCGCTGATTTTTAGCAGTGCAAAAACAAACACCGGTTCTAGCGGAGAACAACGATTTGCAGTTGATAATTCCAGGGAAAGAACCAATAGACCAAGACCAATCACTTGAATGCTTGAATGCTCGAATGATAGAGAGGCGATTGCTGTAAATGACTTCACCCGGTTGCGGACTCTTCCGCCAAGTCTTAAACGAATCAGCGAAGTTCCGCCATAATGGGCCGAGCGCGGGTTTTGGCTGCTTAAATCCCTTTTCCGGCTTCTGGAAATCGGATACTATGAGGGCGATGTCCATCGGGCTAAAACACGCATTTCTACTCGTGGTGATCTACGCGATCCTCTATCTCCTGGTGTTTCCTTTGCCGGAGATTGGCGCGGACTGCCTGGGTAAAGCCGCAGTGGACCATTTTATTGTTATCATTCCTGCCTTATTTGGTTTGCTTTTGGTTGGTTTCTCCCTGCGGCTGGTTCTTGCCAACCGGGGATGTGCTTCCGCCCACGACGTTCTCGACAAGCTTTGCGTGAGGCTGTGCTAACCGCTTTTCCTTGCTGGATGTAGGGCTACCTTGATCGGCTCAGCGCGAATCCTGAATTTTTTTTCGGTTCCGCAAGGTCGATGCCCACAGCCGGCGACTTGAAGCAGTTTTGCGCGCTTACCCGGTTTCCGCCCGACTTTCCACGCCAACCGGACATGCGCGACTAACTAAAACCTACGCAAGAACAAGTAGAAACTCCCAGCAAGCCGCAACAACGGGAAGCGAAAGTGGTGGCAGGTTATGAGCTACATACGCAAGATCCTCGAGGCAGGTACGATGCTCCCTTTTGTGAGCACGGTTCTGCCGTTTGTTAAAAGATCGCTGAGTCCAGAACATCAGCTCCGGCTTGATCTGGTCCAGTACGGACGCATGCTCCATTCCCAGGGCTTTGTCGCGGCAACGGACGGCAACCTCTCTATCCGCATGGACAACAACCGCGTCATGGTCACGCCCACGGCCTGTAGCAAGGGCATGATGCAGTCCGAAGATATGGTCATCGTGAACCTTGACGGCGAAAAACTGGAAGGGACCTGCAATCCTTCCAGCGAAATTGCCATGCACCTTACCATTTATAAGATGCGTCCGGATGTAGGCGCCGTCGTCCATGCGCACCCTTGCACCGCTACAGCTTTCGCTTCCGCGGGCATCGCGCTTGATCAGCCGCTGTGTTCGGAAATTGTCATCACCCTGGGTACGGTCCCGCTGGCTCCTTACGCCACCACGGGCTCCAGGGAGTTGAGCGAATCGCTCAAACCTTTCATCCCGCGGCATGACGCCATTCTCATGGCCAACCATGGAGTGGTCACCTACGGAGAAGACCTTCGCCAGGCCTACTTGCGCATGGAGTCCGTGGAGCACTACGCCCGCATCGTTCTAGCGGCTCGCCAACTCGGCAGCACCCAACCCATTCCCAGCCGGGAATTGGAAAAACTGCGCGAAGTGCGAACGCGCTACGTGAGGAACGGGCGCTAAGGAAGAGCTCACAGCAAAGAGGCACCATTACAAACGGTTTCCTCTCGCGGGCTTCCCCTAGTAAAATGCCGTCAACATGACCACCTACTCCACGCGTGAGGTTGCACTGCTGTTGGGCATCAGCCCTTCGGCACTCTCTTTGTTTGTAAAAAGCGGCAGGGTGACCGGACCCAAGTTTGTCATCCCCGGCAAGCGCAACACCCACCTCTGGACGGAAGAACAGGTGGCGCGCATCCGCAAGCGTCTGCCCAAGCTGACCAAGGGCACTAAGATCGGCCAAAAATACAGACTTGCCCGCAAGGGGAGACCCATTCCCAAAATCGTCCACAAAAAGCGCGGACGCAAGCCGAAGAAGAAGACCCGCGGCAAGAAATAATCTGGTATTTAGTTCCGCGCTTCGTATCTGAGGGTCCCGCGTTGCAGCGGATCTCACCTTTCACTCACGTGAGTTTTTGCGTCGAGTCCGGCAATTTTCCGCGGGCCGCGAATTGTATCGATCGGCCCCTCGTGTGAGTTGTTTTCCCTCGGACACTGAACTTCCGCGTACGATCTAGCCCCATATTTTTCAACAATATACAGCCGTCTTGGTTTGGCAGCGTGTGTGCACTTCTAACCGGCACAACGTAAGTTTGCGGACTAAGCCAACTACTCCCGGGAACGTTCCACGGTAGGACCCTCCAACTACTGGCATCGGAAAATATTTGACACGGGAAATCCATGACATTCTTGAGAATTCGTTACTTTGCATTGACCGTCATCTTCTTCGCTTGCGCGGGTAGTTTTGCGCGCGCCCAGCAAAAGGGCTTCACCGAAGTCGAGACCTTTCAAGGGACGGTGAACTCTGACAGCCGTTTGTTCAAGCTCGATTCCACCATGGGTTGGGACTTCAACAAACACTTCGGCGTCTTCGGAGGCGTGCCGCTGTACTTCTCCGACACGCCTGGCTCTTCAACGGCCACCACAACCACGGCCAGCACTAGCGCTCGGGGCATCGGCAACGCCTATGTGGGATTATCGTTCCGCGCGCCGAACCGTACTCTGGACTACGCGGGCGTGGTCACGGTGTCTGCTCCCACGGGTAGCACCACCAACGGTTTCAGCACCGGACGCGCCGGATTTGACTGGACCAATCGCTTCTCGCATTCCATTTCAAAGTTTACGCCGTTCGTGGAAGGCGGCCTGAGCAACACCGTGCCGGACTCGGCATTCTCCACGCGCCCGTTTACCTCCCTCGGCGCCATCACGCACTGGGAAGAAGGCGCGGACTTTGAAGCCGTGAAACATGTGTATATCGGCGCATCCGGTTATGAAATTTTCCCCTTCGGCAACCAGAAGCTGTTCAGCCGCGTCACCAACGGTGGCGGCAAGGGAAATGGCGGCAACACTTTTGACAACAACGCGCAATCGTCCGGCACCGGACTGACCCGCGAAAACGGATTCAACGGCTGGGTTGCGTTTGAACCCACACCGTTGTGGCGCGCGGAAGTTGGTTTCACGCGCAGCGCCACATTCAATCTGAATAGTTTTGCTTTTAACTTGCGTTTCAACGTAGGCAGGATGCTGCGTTCTAGGAAAAATTTGTAAAGGGAGGTTACACATGAAAACTAAATTGTTTCTGGCGCTTATGGCGACGGCGGCGTTCTTGACCTTACCGGCGTTGGCTCAGCACGGCGGGTCCAGTGGCGGCCACGGCGGTGACGGCGGACATGGCGGTTCGCACTCTGACTCTTCGCACGGTCAATCCGCGACGGCTGACGATCATGGTCACGGCGGTCATGGCGGCCATGGCAATCTGTCAGCGAAACTGGCACGTGATCCGCAACTGGCCGCCAAGCTCCAGGCTTTGCTGCCCACGGGAACTGACCTCAACGCGGCCGCGCAAGGCTTCAAGAACCTGAGGGACTTTGCCGCCGCCGTAAATGCGGCGCATGATCTGAACATTCCTTTTGATCAGCTCAAAGCCAAGCTCACGGGCCCTGGGCATGAAAATCTGCGCAAAGCCATTGCGGATCTTCAGCCCACCGCCAATGCCAGCGCCGCGGCCAAGCAAGCGGAAAAAGAAGCCAAAGCCGACATAAAGAGCACCGACCATGACGACAAGGATGGCGACCATCACGGCGTACACGATGCCACCGCCGACAAGGACGATACGAAAAAGCCAGGCTAGCAAGAAGTTACAACGCGGTGACGCGCGAAAACAAAAAGGCGGCTAACCGGCCGCCTTTTTTATTTGGACTTGCATTTCTCTTTAACTGGCCATGGGTTGGTGGGTCACGCCTTCCAGCACATGGACGGGCGCCGCATCCGGGCTGACCAGAGCGTCCGGCGGCACAATGAAAGTTTGCTCCAGCGCGTATCGTCCAGACATCACGGCATGGGGAACGCCGTCGGTATAAACCATCCAGCAAGACCCGGGCGGAAAGTTCAGCTCAAACTTCGGAGACTTCTGCTGGAAATCAGAATTCTCCTTCAGCCAGTCGTGCAGGTAGAGCATGTATTCGTCGTAGCGTGAGCGGTCCGGCACGGGCAGGCCCACGCGCGAGGCCACACGGGCAAAAGCACGCGCAAATCCGCTCCGCTGCGGCGGCTCAATTTTCTGCGACCCCATGATGCGCGGCACAAAATCGTGGAAGGGCTCGCCCACGTTCCACACGCGGTCCGCCGCTGGATTGATGTTCACAAAAACGCGCAGGATGCGTCCGCCATGCGTGGGTCGTGTGGGAAACGCGTCCACGTGGAGCAGGTCATTGCGTTTGTGCAACGGCAGATCACGGCCTTGCTCTTCCAAAGGACGGAAACTGGCAAAATCCAGCTTCAGCTTGCCGGAATAAGGCGCCAGAAATTTTGTGACGAACCGGGTAAGTTCCGCGGAAAATGTGCGCAACACGCGTTGCAGATGTTCGCGGTCCTCCGCGCCAGATGCCATGCCCTTCAGAATGTCTTTTGCGGGACGGTAAGAAATGTTTTTGTGAAACCGTGATCCTGTTTGTTTCTGCGAAAGCAGAAATTTACGGTCTTCGTCAGGGAACTCAAAAGGCACTTCAGAAAAGAAGATGACTTTGCCGCGCTCCAGCTGGTCACAATACCAGCGCGCCTGTTCCCCGGAATATGCTTTCACTTCGATGATGGCCGAACTTGGTCCTACGGCTGCCATAGCGGCCATGATAAACCTTTTTTAATCCAGCGGTTGGTTAACGTCTGGATAGGCCGTTGTTCAAGTTGGTGCCCGGTGCGATTGTGCCGCCAAGCGACAAGATGAAAGGCTTTTCTCTCTGAGCAGGCTAACCGCGCGCCAGGATTCGGACACTTCCTAAATGATTGTGACTGCTCAAGTGATTGACGATAAAGAGCGTAAGCCAGCCCAACAAACACATTCCCCGATCGCGAAAAAACTGTAACCGCGCGTGCGCCATCTACTCTATAAAGGAGCAAGCAGGAGGATAAAGTGGCATTGACTCCAACGCTCTATTCCGCCGTTCCCAGTGAGCTACAGGACGATGAGATAGTCGGGCGCGTTCTGGCCGGCGAGACCGCGTTGTTTGAAATCCTGATGCGGCGTTATAACCAGCGGCTGTACCGCATGGCGCGCGTGATCCTGCGCAATGACACGGAAGCCGAGGACGTGATGCAGGACGCCTATGTACGCGCCTACACGCATCTGAATCAATTTGCCGGCAAAGCTGCTTTTTCCACCTGGCTCACGCGGATCGCAATCCATGAAGCACTGGCACGAAAACGCCGAGGCGCGCGTTTTGAAGAACTGGACGCCATGACCACGAACGGAGATTCCATGCCCATGCTGAAGTCTTCAGACCCCAACCCGGAAGATTCCACGTCCCGCGTGGAAACCAGACGTCTGCTTGAAGACGCCATCGATCGCCTGCCGGAAGCCTATCGCACCGTGGTGGTGTTGCGTGAAGTGGAAGAAATGAGCGTATCGGACACAGCCGTAAGTCTGGGCGTGACGGAAGCTGTGGTAAAAACGCGCTTGCATCGCGCCCACGCCATGCTACGCAAAGAACTGTATGCCCAGGCCAAAGGCCGCACCGGTGACGTTTACCAGTTCCATGCTGTGCGCTGTGACCGGGTAGTGAAAGCCGTCTTTGAGAGAATCAAGGCAATCGGCCCCGCGCAAGACTCGCAACCAATCAATTAGGCAGCAGGGACAGTAATCAGGCCATTCACAACGTCTGCAAGTGCGACCGGATGGCTTCTTAGTCCGGGCTATTCAGCCAGGATTCTTTCCAACTGCGCGATCATGTCTTTTACTTCCGGAACCATGCTACCTTCCGGTTCCAGGCGAAGGTAGGTGCGGAATTCCGCCAGCGCGCCTTCCGGGTTTTCCGCCTGCACATAAATGTTGCCCAGCAGAACGTGCGGACCAGCGTATTCCGGATTGATCTCAACCGCTTTTTGCGCATGCGGCAACGCGGCCTTCCAGTTGCTTTGCGCATACATCGCGCGCGCCAGCTCATAGTGGGCTTCCGCCGAATCCGGCTTCAATTCCAGGCTGTGTTCCAGCGCATTTTGCGCGCTGCCAAATTCGCGCTGTTCGTTTAGTGCAGAACCAATCCCCAGGTAGCCCTGTGCATTGCCCGGCTCAACCTTGGTGGCTTCTTCAAAGGCCAGGCGCGCGCTGTCCCAGTTTTTCATCTGCATATAAGCCAGGCCCATCAGCACGTAACCTGGTCCGTACCAGGGATCCAGTTTCATGGCTTTTTTGAATTCTGGAATGCTGGCCTCGGGATCTTTTTTGCGGAAGAGCAGTTCCTGTGCGCGATCCAGCGCGGCCTGGGCTTGCGGATCACGCGGCAGACGCGTTCCATTCGGCGCACCCGCAGCGCCCGCCCTGTTTCCTGCCGGCGTCGTTTTGCCGGCGGACGAGGATGAACCGCCTGCGGGCAAAGTGCGCGCGATTCGAGGTAACTCCAGCTTTACTTCTCCGCGGGCACTTTCCGTTAAATCCATCAGTTGCTGGCCGCCGAGATATCCGTCATAGGTAGCGCTTACCTGGTAGAGTTCCTTGCCTTCGTTCTCACCCAGTGCTTCCAGGTGATGAAAGACGAATTTGCCGCCGGCGTCCGTCAAGGTGCGTATGGCTTCCTGCTGGTCCGCTTCGATCAGATCGCGGTTAAATACCACACGCAACAACACAGGCACACCCTTGGGAGCAAGCCGCCCGGCTAGTCGGACTTCGCCCACGATCTCCCGGACAGGAATCGCCTGCACGGCGTTTGCCTGGGCCGCCGCTAACCCAGCGCTTGCACCGAGGCACAAGATCCAAAGCCAAATTCGGGGCTTACTCATACGAGTCCTGCTCATTAACATGCGCATAAGTATGTTCGTAGATCTATTGTAGACGGCCCGCAAGCCTCCTGCAGACCCAACAGAAGAACGCGTCCGGGGTGAAATCCTGCGGGGCTAATCCGTGGGCAAGAAAAAACCGCTGCCCGGTGAGGGCAGCGGTTGGACGAAATTCAAGGTAAATCAGAACGAAAACTTAACGCCAAATTCAGCCACGCGCGGAGAGCCAAGGTTGAAAACACCAGACCCTGGCAGCACGCGCTGGTTATTGTGGTCGAGGCTATTGTTGATAAGAGACGCGCCAACGCCATCCAGAGTGCCGTTGAGCGTGTTGCCCGGCAGATCATAGTTGCCAAAGTTGAACGCATTGAACAAAGAGATGCTGGGTTCAAGGCTCATCTTTTCATGGATCTTGATCGGGTAGCTGAGTCTGAGGTCAACCGTTTTGAGCCAGCCCAAGCCGATCGGCGCGGTGGGTACCTGCAGAGTCGGCAGCACGCCGCCCAGCGCTTGCAATTGGGCCAGAGTGAATAGACCGCTGCTGATGAGCGCTTGACCGGCGGGAGTCGGCTTCCCTGCCTGCGTGCTGTTGTAGTTGTTGATGAACGCGGTCAAGTCGCCCGACTTGATATCGCGTCCAAAGGCCCCGATCTTGGTGCCCGGAATCAGGTCGCCTACCGGGTAAACGCCGCTGCCGTCACCGGAGCCGTCTCCGGTCACGTCACTGGTAAAGATGCCGCCGGCGCCCCCGCCGGGCATCGTCAGCGTAACCGGCAACGGGCTATAGACGTGCAGCACGGTGCCAAAGCGCAGGCCGCCAAGCGTTACGAAGGTCCCGCCGAAAGACAACTGGTGGGTACGGTCGAGCCCGTTAGGACCGAGGAAGCCGGCGGGCTGGTTGTTGTCGATGGCGGTGTTGACAAAATCGCCGTCCAGCGCTGAACCAACATAGCGCGAGAGGGAGTAAGAGAAGATCAGGTTTGCGCTCTTCACGCCCTTGAAGGGATTTGCCACGTTTGCGCGGAGCGAAGTGTCAAATGCGTTCAACACCGAGCGTCCGGCGGAGAACAACATCTGGTTCACACCCAGGTTGGGGTTGATGCCGGGGAATGCCGCCGTGGGAGCCGCAAAGCCGCCCGCCACGTTGGTGCCGGAATCCAGGCCATTGCCCGCGAAGTCGCCAAGGGTTACCGGGTGCGGGCCAGGGTTTTGCGGCGTTGAAGGATGCAATCCAGGGCAATCCACAAGCGCCCCATTGATGGAAGGCGCGCCGCAAGCAGTAAGCGTTGCCGCAATGGCCGCTTGCGCGTTCGTCTTGCTGAAGAACTTCACGTCGCCAACGTGGTTCACGTCAATCGCCAGCAAGGTGTGTGTACCCACATTGCGAATGTAATCGCCGGTCCAAACTACGCCCTTGCCCAGCTGTCTTTCAAAGCCGATGTTCATTTGCACGGAACGCGGTGTCTGGTAGTTCGGAGCAAACATGTTGATACCGTCAATGTTGCTGCCCGCTGCCAGCGTGTTGCCGATATAGGCTCCGTTCACAGCCGCTCCAGCCGTAAGAGTCGCTTGCTGATACTGGTGCTGCAAGGCAATCAGCTGGCTGGCTACGCTGCCGATAGCCTGGCCGCAAATCGCGGAGGTATCGATGGTGGGGCCCGTGGGCAACGTCAGCCCCAGGGACGTTCCCGGAATGCACGGAACACCCTGCTGCAAGAAAAGCCCCTTAGCCAAACGGCCCGGACGGTTGAACAGGTTGTTGTTGAAGATGGAGTTTTCGTAGTAAAGACCCACGCCGCCGCGGATGACCATCTTGGCGCTCTTGGTGGGGTCCCACACAAAGCCGAACTGGGGGGCGAAGTTCTTGCCGGGATTGCGTACCGGCTTGCCCAACCCGGCGCCGAACAGATCAAGAATGTTCGTGGTGCAAGGCGTACCGGCAGCCGTTAGGGTTGCGGCCAGGCCGGGATCGAGAGTGGAACATGCTGGCGAGGCAATATCGCTGTCCGTGCGGCCGGTATCGTGAACGTAACGCAAGCCGAAGGTCAGCGTCAGGTTGCTGCGGAATTTCCAGGTGTCGCCAACATAGAACGATAAGCGGTTGTCAGGTCCCAGACCACCACCCGGCAGTCCGAAGGCCGGCTTTTCAGACGAGAAGCCCTGACCGTTGCCCATGATCACCAGTTCCGCCGGATAATTCAAGGGATTGGCAGCGCCGCCAGGGAAAATGGTTGAGATGCAGTCCGGGTCACCGTTTGCCGCGCACATCGCCAGTCCGGCGGGGTCAGCGTTCACGGTTGGCGCCAAGCCAAAGAACTTGGCAAAGCCGCCGCCTTGAATGTGGTTGTACCCGAAGCCGAAACGGAGGATATGTGAACGCAGGGTTTTGCCGGCGTCATATTTCATCTGCGTGTTCTGTTGGTAGGTCTGCTGCGGCGCCAAAAGGTTGGGGCCGGAACAAAAGAAGTCCACACCACCGGCCAGGCAGGAAGCGCTGGCGCCAATCGTAAGACTGATTCCGGGAAGAGGATCGAACGCACTTTGTGAACCGTCCGTGATGCCGTTGCGGAATTTCATATATCCGAAACGGAGAGCATGTGTGAAACCGCCTGCGGTGAAATTCAACCCCAACGCATGGACCGGCGTGTTGTTCACGTTGGCAAACGGCTGGAAGCTGTTGGCGACAAAGCCTCTGATGCTTCTGTTCTGCTCGTAAGAGAAGCGGTAGAACAGGTTGTAGTTGTCATTGATGCGCCAATCCAGTTTGGCTACGCCGTCGGTGTCGCGGAAGGGAGAACTGAATCCGCCGTCCAGCGCTTTGAAAGGCTTCTGGTTCCCTACGGGAGCAAACTGGTCCTGCTTGAGACGCTCAGCGTCTACAAAGAAGAAAAGTTTGTCCTTGCGCAGCGGGCCACCGATGCTTCCACCAAAGTTGTTACGCTGGAAGTAAGGATCGCCAGGTCCGAGCGGGGCGGCGGCCCGATGGTCGCGTAAAAGATAGAAGCCCTGCCCATGCCAATTGTTGCTACCTGATTTTGTAACCACGTTCACCGCGCCTGATGAAGTCAGTTCCGTGGACATATCCAGCGAAGACTGGCTGACCTGGAATTCCTGAATGGCGCTGGCGGGAATGTTTTGTGTAGTGGTACCTACCGTTTCGTCGCTGATGTCCAGACCATCGACTTCGATTCTGGCCGTGCGGCCGAAGCGGCCGCCGAATGAAATGGACGAGAAGCCGTTTTTGGTGGGATCAAAATTGCCGCCGTCCTGGATCTGTACGCCAGGCTCCAGCTGCGCCAGGTCTAGGAAGTTGCGCCCGTTGATCGGCAGGTTCTCAATTTGCTCCGTGCCCAAGACGCCCTGCACCGTGGCTTGTTCGGTGTTCACGGCTACGGCTGTGCTGGTCACTTCCAGCACTGTAGTCGCCTGTCCCACGGCCATCTTGGCATTCGCTGACGCCGTTACGCCGACTTGCACCGGGATCGTGATCAGTTCCGTCTGGAAGCCCTTGGCTTCAACGCGAACTGTGTATTCACCCGGCTGCAGACCGCCAGAGGAGAATGTTCCGGTAGCAGAACTGGTCACCTTGGCGGACTGGCCTGTTCCCTTGTTGGTGATGGTGATGGTGGCATTGGGAATCACGGCGCCGTTCGGGTCCGTGACCGTGCCCTGGATGCTTCCAGTGGCGATCGTCGATTGTCCCCAGGCAGCAAAAGGAAGAATGACGGTGAGAGTAAGGCACAGAACACAAAAGAGGAATATCTGAGATTTTGGGGGCTTCATTTTTGAAATTTCTCCAGTAACGTTGCTTGAATCAATCAACGCCGAACGATTCGCGATGACCACTGCACTGGGTATCGGGCCAAGTGGCGGTTTTCGTCAAGCCATCTATTCAAAAACTGCTTTGCTACCACACACCGCTTGGGAGACAGGAAAACTTGTCTCCCAATTCTTTAAGCATGACGCTTGCCACAAATTCGAACTTCGCTAAATCTCTGATAAGCCTTGCAGTTAGGTGCTAACCGACAAAGGCCGTTTTTGCACGGCCATATTAAAACCCATACGTCTCCGCTTGGCAATGCAGTTTTTAATATTCCCAAAATGGACTGCATACGGTTACGGCATGGCGGGTTTCCCTGTCTTGCGGCACGAGCCCTCAAAATTCGCCAGCTGTATCGCTAGACGATGCATTAAAGATAGTGCAATCCGTAATTTGCGCCCCGTGGATTCACTGTGATAACTTCCGCTCCAAGGCTGGATAACTATATCCACGTGGGGAGGAAACGCGCATGGCGCTGATAGTGGTTCTTATTCTGGTGGTTGGAGCGGTCCTGGTACTGGCCGGGATGTACAACGGGCTGGTCCAGCTTAAGGTACGGGCGGACTCGGCCTGGTCAGATATTGACGTGCAGCTTAAGCGCCGTCATGACCTGATCCCCAACCTGGTGGAGACCGTAAAGGGCTACGCGGCCCACGAAAAAGGGACGTTCGAAAACATAGCCAAGTTCCGTTCCCAGGCCATGCAGGCCAGCTCACCCGGCGACAAGGCCGTGGCGGAAAACCAGCTCAGTGGCGCCTTGAAGAGCCTTTTTGCCGTTGCGGAAAATTATCCGGAATTGAAAGCCTCGGAGCAATTCACCGGACTGCAAACCTCGCTCAATTCGATTGAGGACAACATCCAGAACGCGCGCCGCTATTACAACGCCGTGATCCGCGACTACAACACACGCGTGCAATCGTTCCCCACAAACATTCTGGCCGGCATGTTCGGTTTCAGCGCACGCCAGTTCTTTGAAGTGGAATCGCCTGGTGACCGTGAAAACGTGCAGGTCAAGTTCTAAAAGCCAAGTGCTAAAGCCAAGTTCTAGCGCCAGGCTGTATCGCTGTGCTCGGTAAGCCCGAAGTTCTTTTCTTTAGGAAAATGAAACCCATGTCACGAGCGCGTTCGCTCCGCGGATTGCCGGGATTGCTCCTGGCTTTCCTTCTTTTTGTTCTTCTTTCCACCGCCGGCGCCTGGGCCAAGGGCATTAGCGTGACCCGTTGGGAAACCACGGCCCACGTGGATTCAGACGGCTCCGCCCGAATTACCGAAAAAATCACCTATCAATTCTCCGGCGTCTATCACGGAGTTTACCGGGACATTCCCATTGATTATCCCGGTCCCCAAGGCAGCAACTACTCGTTGTTCGTTAAGGTCGACCAGATTACTGATGCCATCGGCAATCCGCTTAAGTATGAAAAGAGCACCAAGAACGGATTCCTGAAATTGAAGGTCACGGTTCCCGGCGCCGTGGACGCCAGCAAGATGGTGATCTTCGAATATTCCATCGCCAACGTGGTGAAGTTCTTTGAGGACCACGAAGAGTTTTATTGGAACGTAACCGGCAACGATTCGCCTTTGCCCATTGAGCATGCCTCGGCCATGGTGTTTTTACCGGAAAACACCAGCGGTTATTTGCAAGCGCAGGCCTACTCCGGAGTTTACGGATCAAAGGAACGGGCCCGGGCTGCCGTCCAAGGACCGGTCGCCACCGCGGAAACTGATTCACCGCTACCGATGCACGGCGGTCTGACCATTGATGTTTATATTCCCAAAGACTTGATGAAAGAACCGGGCGCTTTCACCAAAGCGGGCTGGTTCGTGCGGGCGAACCCCGTGCTTAGTTTTCCGTTGTGGGCTTTTGCCGTAATGTTCACCTTCTGGTGGCTCAAGGGACGCGACCCCGATCCCGGCATTTCCGTGGCGCCGATGTACGAGCCGCCGGAAAAGATGGGACCGGCGGAAGTGGGCACTCTGGTTGACGATCGCATCGATCCCCGCGACATAACGGCGGTCATGGTCGACCTGGCCGTCCGCGGTTACATCAAGATTGTGGAGACGCAGCACAAAGGCCTGCTCTTCAACACCAAGGATTACGACCTGCAACTGGTGAAAGACCGCGCCACCTGGGACGGCCTGGCGGACTACGAGCGCACCATGCTGGACCGGATCTTCGCTACCGGCACTACCACGCGAGTCTCGGATTTAAAAAACCATTTCTATACCGCCATTCCGCTGATCAAACAAGAAGTGATGGGGGCGTTGAAGGCCAAGGGCATGTACTCGCTCGATCCGGACTCAGCCATGTCCTATGTGGGATGGGCCGTGGTACTGGTTGCAGGTCCTTTCGCGCTGCTGCAATGGCTCCAGGTGACGGACTTCTTCAATGCTCCGGTACTAATGATTGTCTGCGGCATCATCGCGGTGGCCATCATTGTTCTGTTTGCCCGCCAGCTTTCGGCCACCAGCCTGAAGGGCGCGCGCACAAAAGTACAGATTCTGGGCTTCCAGGAATTCATGAACCGCGTGGACGCCGATCGCCTCAAGCGCATGCCTCCGGACACGTTTGAAAAATTTCTGCCCTTCGCCATGGC
>JANXPR010000154.1 GCA_025357215.1 Acidobacteriaceae bacterium
TCACCGGCAAGGAAGGCACCTTCCACGCGACTCAAGCTCTTGCCTATGGCACAAACGTCGTGGGCGGCGTGACGCCCGGCACGGGCGGCGCACTGCATCTCGAGAAGCCTGTCTTCAATACCGTTGCCGACGCGGTGAAAGACACCGGCGCGAACGCGACCGTGATCTTCGTCCCGCCGCCTTTCGCAGCAGATGCGATTCTTGAGGCCGCCTCGGCCAACATCGCACTGATCGTCTGCATCACAGAAGGCATCCCGGCTCTGGACATGGCCAAGGTTTGGGCGACGATCAAGAACGGACCGTCGCGCCTGATCGGCCCCAATTGCCCCGGCGTGATCTCGCCCGGCAAGTGCAAGATCGGCATCATGCCCGCGCACATTCACAAAGAAGGCCGCGTCGGCGTGATCAGCCGCTCCGGCACGCTCACTTATGAGGCCGTCGGGCAGCTCACTGCGCTTGGCATTGGCCAAAGCACCTGTATCGGAATTGGCGGCGATCCGATCATCGGCACCAACTTTATTGACGCGCTCACGCTCTTCAACGCCGATCCCGAAACCGAAGCCATCATTATGATTGGCGAAATCGGCGGCAACGCGGAAGAGAACGCCGCGGAGTATATCAAGAAAAATGTAAAGAAGCCGGTCACGGCGTTTATCGCCGGACAGACCGCGCCTCCGGGCCGCCGCATGGGCCACGCCGGCGCCATTATTTCCGGCGGACACGGCACGGCCGCGGAAAAAATCAAAGCCTTGGAAGCCGCGGGCATCGCCGTGGCCAAGTCTCCGGCGGTGATTGCCCAGACTTTGTTTGACCATTCGGGAATCAAGCCGGCAAAGTAACGCCGGTCGATATCAAAAGAAATGAAGTCAGCAGCTTTCGCGCCGTTTTGCTCAACGTCGTTTTATGTAAACCATTTTGCGTAAACCATCGCGCCATCAAAATCAGGAGAAACAAGACCACCCATGGAAACTTTGCAGCGCACTTTTTCAATCGTTAAACCGGACGCCGTAGCCAAGAACGCCACGGGCGACATTATCCGCATGATCCAGGAACAGGGCTTCCGCGTCATCGGCATGAAGATGCTGGAAATCAGCAAGCACCAGGCGGAAGGTTTTTACGCCGTGCACGCCAGCCGTCCGTTCTTTGATTCGCTCACCACGTTCATGTCCAGCGGACCCATCGTTGTGCTGGCCCTGGAAAAACACAACGCCATCGCCGACCTGCGCAAACTCATGGGCGCCACCAACCCGGCCAATGCTGAAGCCGGGACGGTCCGCAAAAAGTGGGCGGAATCGATTGAGCGCAACGCCATCCACGGCTCAGACGCCGACGATACCGCGCGCTTTGAATTGAGCTACTTCTTTGCCGGGTATGAGTTGACACAGTAGACCACCTCGCGCAAGTTTTGCCGGCTTCGGAAGTCCGCACATTAATCCGCTGAACGCATGACCGGCGCCATGCGTTCATGCTGGATCGCACTTCAAATCGCCTAATCCCAACATCCGTTGGATATTGAATATGAGTATCTTTAGCTTCTGCCGTGCTTCACTGCTAATCCTAATCTAGCTAGCACTTAATAAAGTAGACTTCACCTACAGCATCAGATTCTTGCTACCTGGAATCCAGCCACTAACTACTTATAGCTCAGAACAGATACCTAAGTAACTATAGCTAGCTTATCAAGGTTGATACTATCCAACACAGGCAAGGACAGGCTGCTTCCAGGTACTAACCATCCGTGCCGCACTTCTAACGCTAGAGGTAAGCTCATGCCCTCCACGCTTCGCCACTTCCGCCTCAGGCCACTTGCAAAGAATTTTAGAACGTCAATCCTCGGATGCATCGTTCTCAGCCTGGCATTCGCGGCCCAGCTAGTTGCGCAAACGCAATCGCCTGCCGCGCCGGCAAAACCGCAGTCAGACCGGATCATCGTGAAACTCAAGCCGGCTCTCGCGCAGGCGGCGGAGTCGGAATTCCCGGCATCAGTGCCCGCCCAGCAGATGCACATTCGACCAAGCCAGGCGCGGAGCCCGCATGTTCAGGACTTCATCCATCGCCACGGAGCCCAGCAGCTTTCGCCGATGTATCCGGAGATCATTCGGGTCAGGAAGCAGCACGGCTGGTCAGAGGCCCAGTTCTCAGACCACATCCGCCAACGGTTTGCAGCCCGAGCCAAGCGGCACGCGCAACCGGCGGCCCTCCCTGAACTATCCAGGACGTATGTTGTTGATATGGGCGCAATGTCTGACGCGCAAAAGGCCCAGGCGATAAAGGCCTTGAAGTCAGACCCTGACGTTGAATTTGCGGAGCCTGAACATACTTTCTCCGCCAAGCTGATACCCAATGATCCTTTTCTCGCTACCTCCGGTTCATGGGGACAGCCCTACCCTGACCTATGGGGTTTGTTTGCCATTGGCGCGCCCACTGCATGGGATACAGCTACCGGCGATGGCGTAATCGTAGCCGTGATTGATACCGGTATCGACTATAACCATCCTGATATTGCGGCCAACGTTTGGGTGAACCCGAACGAGGTCGACGGTAACGGCATTGACGACGATAACAATGGCTTTGTCGATGATGTTCGCGGCTGGAACTTTGTTTTCGGCAACAATGATCCGTCCGACCATAATGGTCATGGCACCCACGTCGCCGGGACGATCGCAGCCGTGGGTGACAACGGGATCGGCATTATCGGCGTGGCCTGGCATGCCCACGTCATGGCCGTAAAAGGCCTTGACGACAACGGATTTGGCTTTGACTCCACGCTGGCGCCGGCCATTATGTACGCTGCCAGTAATGGAGCGGACGTGATCAACGCGTCGTGGGGTGGTGAGGGCTCGTCGCAGGCTATTGAGGAAGCGATTCAGTTTGCCACCGGCCTCGGCACGGTCTTTGTGGCCGCCGCGGGAAATTCCAGCGAAGACGCCGCGAATTTCTTTCCTGCGAATTCGCCGGAAGCGATTACCGTGGCGGCGTCTGATCCCTTCGGAAATTTTGCTTTCTTCTCGAACTTCGGGTCCAAGGTTGACGTTACGGCCCCCGGTGTCGACATTCTGTCCTTGCAAGCGGCGTTTACGTTCCTCGGGCCTCTGGTGGCAGACGGCTATATCCGCCTTGACGGCACCAGCATGGCGGCCCCGCACGTATCGGGTGTGGCCGCGCTCTCTTTGTCGCAAAATCCGGCTTATTCCACCGAGCAGGTGCGGCAGATCATTCGCTCGTCGGCCAATCCGGTAAATTTTGATACCAGATTCGGCTATGGCACGCTCAATGCCGCTGCGGCAGTGGCCGTCACCAATCCACTGGAGGCAAAGATAACCGGGGTGCAGTTCGGCGCCAGTCCCGTCGATCCTATTGCCATTTCAGGCTTCGCCCAGGGTGCTGGCTTCGCAAACTACACGCTCGAATACGGGCAGGGTACACAGCCTTTCTTCTGGACACCATTTTTTACCAGTGTCACGCCCGCAGCAGGCGTCCTGGGACAACTAGATCCCAGCACCCTCTTTAGTGGCGTCTATACAATCCGGCTCACGGCTTTCAATACCAACGGCAACGGTTTTGTTGACCGGACCCAGCTTACTTTGAATACGGTGCAAATAACCAACCCTCCGGCCGGCGTATCCACTTACAAGCCAGGTTTCCTGTTGCCTATCGTCGGTACGGCATCCATGCCCTTTTTCCAGCAGTACACGGTGCAGTGGTCCAGCCAGGACGGCTCTACCGGCTTCCAAACCACAGGCATTACCCTCAGCGGGAATGGCCAGGCCCCGGTGGGCAACGCGCAACTCGCGACTTGGGACACCTCCGGAGTCAAGCAAGCCGGGTACTACGTCATCCTGCTGACAGTTTTTGGAGCGCAGATCCAGCAAGCCTCGGCGACGATCTATCTCGAACCCGATCTGCTCTCGTTCGCATGGCCGGTCTTCCTCGACCAGGGCCCATGTCTTGAATGTCCAGTAGTGCCGGCGCTCAATGCTGACGGAAGCTACCGCTTGCTGGTGAGCACCAGTGGCCTTGGAAGTCCGAATGCCGCCTTATGGACGATTCACCCTGACGGCTCGCTTCAAAAATCTCTGCTCAATTCCGGAAGCCAGCACCAGCCCTCGGCCGGAAATATCGACAACCTCCCCGGGGACGAAGCCGTGACGGTCGACTTCAACGTGGTTGACGTCTTTCACCCAAATGGCACCTTGGATGTCTTTAACCCCAACGCCGATGTTTTTCTCACCAATGCCCCGCTGGTGCTCGCGGACTTGAACGACGACTTCCAGCTGGAAAGCATTGCCATAGGTACGAACACTCTTGGAACGGCGGCAAATCTGTATGCATGGCAGCCCAACGGACAACAGGCAAACGGGTTCCCCGTTCCCTTGCAGGAAAACAACGGGTTGTATGGCATTTTCAACCTCACCCGCATTATTGCGGGCGATTTCGATGGCGATGGCTCCAAAGAAATTCTGGTGATTGAGGGACTTAGTTCGACAACCTATGGCTTAAGTCTTTTCAATCGCGATGCTACGCGGAAGCCCTTTAACGCGCAGCCACTCACGGGCATCCCCGCCGGCATGGTTGCCGCAGACCTGGACCACAACGGAAAGCTCGAGACTATTCTGATCAACCGCAGCGATTTCCAGGGCACTCAGGTTACGGTTCACGTCTTCCAGCCCGACGGCTCTGAAAGACCAGGTTGGCCGGTAGACATCTCGGCCTCCTCAATCCCGTTTTTCGGTTTTTCCGGCATAGCAGTGGGAGACCTCAACCGCAATGGCCATGAAGAGATCGTCCTTACCAGCGGTTCCGGGCTCTATGTTTTCAATGCCGACGGAACTCTCTTCCCGGGTACATGGCCGAGTCCCTTGCCAAATGCCGTTACCTACCTGCGGCCTTTGATCGCGGACATTGATGGCGATGGACTTCCTGACATCGTGGTGCCGGTGAACACATTCAACTTTAGCTCTCTCGAACTGGCCGCACTGCGGCGCGACGGCAGCGTGCTGAAGACGTGGACGCTTAACACGAACAATTTCTTCTCAACTTTCGATATGGCAGCCACCATCGGGGATTTCAATCAGGACGGGACCTCGGACATCGCGGCCACCTATATGCTCGAGCCTCCGGCAGGGGATTCCGTGTTCAAGGGCCTGGTCACAATTCTCGACACGCACTCTCCCTTCGTGGCCGCGAACAACGATTGGCCCATGGTGCTGCAAAACCCGCGCAACAACCCTATCCTGCTGCGGCCTGCTGCCAGCCATCACCGTCGCCCTGGCCTCCGGCACAAACCCTGCCAGGTTCGGCGATGCTCTGACGTTCACTGCATCCGTGTCGTCATCCACGGCCACTGGTTCCGTCCAGTTCCTTGACGGCTCTACGCCTGTTTCCCCGGCGATTCCTCTCTCCAACGGTACGGCTTCGTTCACCATTGCAACGCTTCCGGCGGGCGCCCGCTCCATCACGGCCCGCTACACCGGCAACAACCTGTTCTCGCCTGCTGTAAGCTCAGCCTTTACCGAGACGATTCTGAAGAGCAACGCGACCGTCAGCCTCACCCTGACGGCAGGTTCCAACCCGTCCTTTGTGGGCGATACCATCACGTTTACCGCCAGCATAGCGCCTCCCGCTGCTACGGGAAGCGTCGTGTTCTTTGATGGAAGCACGGCCATCAGTAACGCCTTTCCGCTCGCTACCGGTACTGCCAGTTTCTCCACCAGTTTCCTTGCCGCGGGAACGCATGCCATCACCGTCCAATACAGTGGCGATGCCGACTTCAGCGATGCCATTTCGCCGGTCTTGTCCCACACCGTGAAGTCGCGTACCGCCACATCAACTTCACTGAGCTTGACGGTCGGAGCCAACCCCTCGGTCTTCGGCGCCCCGCTTACGTTCACGGCCCGCGTGACTCCCATTGGATCCACCGGTTCCGTCACATTCTTTGACGGCGATGCGCCCATCTCCGCCGACGTGCCGTTGCGCAGCGGATCGGCGAGCCTTCGCATCTCCACCCTATCCGCCGGGATTCACTCCATCACTGCGCACTACAGCGGTGATGCGGT
>JANXPR010000178.1 GCA_025357215.1 Acidobacteriaceae bacterium
ACGGCGAGTACGACCTGGCGCGTGAGACGATTCGTGAGTGGCGCGCGGAGAATCCCGGAAACAAATACGCCATCTCCCTGGCACCGCACCCGGCGATCATGACCGGAGATTGGAAACAAGCGAAAGCTTTGCTGGATGACGCCCTGCAATTGTTGCCGGACGACCCAATCGTCGTTAGTTCCCAAGGCGTGTATTTTGCTCTGATCGGAAAACACGAAAAGGCAATCGAGTGCATGGCGAAGGCCTGCGCCAGTCCAAAATCTTTTGGTCACGCGCACCACACCTACTATCAAATCGCCTGCATTCTGGCCCTGAGCGGCAAACGCGAGACGGCTTTTGAATGGCTGGAACGGAGCGTGACTACGGGATTCGCATGCTGGCCTTTTTTCCTGAAAGATCATTGTCTAAAGAATCTGCACGGGCTGGGCGAATTTGACTTGCTGGTGAGCTCGTTGCAGGCCAAGTATCCGGAGCATTTGGGAGTGCTTTAGGAGAAGGCCCCTCACCTTACCGTGTAGTGATAATTTCCTTCGGGCCGTTCCGCAGCCAGGCGCACCATGCGGCGGGATTCGCGTGGCGGACGCGTGGATTCGTAGTCAAAGTACTGGCGGATCACTTTCGCGGCGTCGCGGTAGCCTTGCACGATGATTGGCCCGATGATGTCCCCGTCGAAATCCAGGGAAGATGCGGGCAGCGACTTTTCCGGGGCGATGTTGAAGGACTTCACGTAACGGTAGTGCTGCTGGCCGATCTCCAATTCCAGCTGTTCCGGCTGTACGCCCAGTTCGTTGGCATAAATGGAGCACAAGCGGTTGAAGTTGGCCATCAGTGCCATGTCGGACTTGAAATTCTTGGAGATAAGAATGTCCACGGCGTGTACGCCCACATCGAGAAAAGTTTTCACTTCTCCGGAATTGTCATCGCCTTCAAGCGGCGTAACCATGATCAGAAAGATGACATCGGCGCCCAGACGCAACGCGGGCAGAATCGGCTGGTTGGACATGATGCCGCCATCGGTCCATAGGCGGCCGTCCATGGGGACAGCTTCATAGGCGAAGGTATAAGAAGATGACGCCACGGCGGCGTGGATCAAATCAGTCGGCTGCTCGACCTCACGACGGCAGAACTCTTCCTGGACTTCGGGATGTTTCACCAGTTCATCCACCGAGACGTTGCAGAAATAACGTGCCGCGCCGTGCTGAATGTCCGTGGCCGTCATGATCACGCGAATGTCAGAACTGCGCAGCGTGTCCTGGGGAATGCGCGCGCGCAGAAACTTCATGCGGTCAAAATTCGGGAACAGGCCGGTGCGCAGTGGCAGACGCAAAAAGCCGTGGCTCAGTTTGCTCAGCGGTTCCTGGAACAGGCGGTAAAAGCCAATGCCCGCCAGAATCACGGCCGCCGCGGGCAGCGGAGCGCTGAGCTCAAAAATAGATCCGCCGTAGATCGGCAAATGAACGTAAGTGAAGACCAAAAAGATAACGATGAAGCCCCACACCAGCACGTTACCGCCAAATGAAACCCAGGCTTTGCGGCGATCCGGGTCCCAATTGCGTCCGCGGACAAAGTTCAGGACGACGTAGCCGATGTAAGAAAGCTTGTCAGAAAAAAGCAGAATCGCCACACCGGCAGCAGCCAGAGACAACCAGGTAGTCTTGGGATGATGCGCATGAAGGTAGATGCCGTGCTCTTTCATCCATTGCCAAACAAAGTTGCCCGCGCCGGCGCTGGCCGCGACAAGTCCGAAGAGCAGAAAGATGTAGCGGGACCAGTCAATGCCCAGGGTGGCTGGCGTGAGTTCCATCCAGGAGCGGACCAGCGAGTCTGCCTTGCCCACCAGGCCTTCAGAATGTGCGGCGAAGGAAGCCGCGTTGATGCTGCCGATGGAAGTTGCGGCCACGATGTGGGTAGGGACCTTGGCGTCTTGAAATGCCATGAGCGCGCCGGCCTCATACGAGCCGCGCGCGCCACCGCCA
>JANXPR010000180.1 GCA_025357215.1 Acidobacteriaceae bacterium
GTTCACATAGGTCAGAAAACGAATCGCCGTCTGCCGTCCTTTGCGCAGTTGCGGACGCAGTTCCAGCTCGATATTTTCCGCTCTCGCCTTCGCCAAATTGAATTCAAGATCAGGACCGTTGGCCACTTTAGGCATCAACATCTCGCCAAAGCGCAGCGCCCAGTTGCGGTCCTGATACTCCACAATCGCGCCGAACGTGTAACCGCGCGTGTCAGCCGCGTAATCGTAGCTGCCGTTGTTGTCCGCCACCCAGTTCATGAATTGCAGGTGACTGTCACTGCCCACGGAGTTCAGGTCAAAATAATCGGCCGTGGCCAGCTTGCCGGTGCGAAATTCCAAACGCCGGACCGGAAGCCTGGTGAGAATCGACGTAACCGGGTTGCGCGCAACGTCCTGCGTCTCTTTACTGAACGCAAAAATTTTGTGTAGCAGAAGGCGCGCGATGTAGGGCTTGGACCCCAGCGACGGATTGCGCACCACGTCCAGATTGGTGAAGCCCGCCAGGCCCAAGGCGTCACTCAGTCCGCCGCC
The DNA here is from genome assembly GCA_025357215.1 of Acidobacteriaceae bacterium. Lineage (GTDB taxonomy): Bacteria > Acidobacteriota > Terriglobia > Terriglobales > Acidobacteriaceae > Angelobacter. The sequence goes on from JANXPR010000180.1 coordinate 532, forward strand.
GCCGGCGCTTTCCAGATCAAACAAGACTTCAAAGCTGGGCGTGACTTGATACGCCGTAAACAAGGTGACCACGTCAGACGTAGCAGTCTCGCCATTGGGTTGCAGGCTGTTTGCCCCCGAATAAGGTGAGTGAAACCCGCCGTGTGCTTGAAAAATTACGTTGGCCTGGCCGGATATCCACCAGCGCGAAGTTTGCGAGTGCGAAAAAATCGTGGTCGCTGGAGTCGCGTCTTCCGCAGGCGGCGCGGTTTGCTCAGTGGGCGACGGTGTCGCAACTGGCGCGTCCTGAGCGCGAGCGGCGACCAGTAGCAGCATCGTCACCAACAAGGTTCCTGCCGATTTCCACGGCTTGGTTGCCGGCGAAAGAGATGGAGTAGGGATCAGCAATCGATCAATCTAGCAGACGCATTCGCTATGAATGTGTAAATGTTTAATTAAGACTGCGCGACTGCAAAAAAGCCTGCAAGATCAGGATGGCGGCCATGCGGTCCACGGCCCTCACGCGTCTTTCCAGGCTCACATCGGCTTCCCTCAGCAAACGGTTGGCTTCCGCGGATGTAAGCCGCTCGTCAAAGAGATGGACTGGCAGTTCGAACTTCTTCCGCAGCTCTTCCGCGAACTCGGCAACTTTTTGCGACTGCGTGCCTTCTTCGCCGCTCATGCGCAGCGGATTACCGAGCACGATCTCCTTGATTTCGTTTTCGCGAATCACGCGCTCCAGGCGGGCAAAATCACTGCGCTTGTTGCGGCGCTGTAAGGTCTCAATTCCCTGCGCGGTAATGCCGAGTTGATCGGACACGGCCAAGCCCATGCGTCGCGAACCGTAATCGATGGCCAGAATGCGGCCGGGGATTTCCATGAGGCGATTATAAATACCGCTCGGGATGGACACGACCGAGCCATCCCAGAGATAAGGGCGTCACCGTCGACCAATTCTTGGTTCAGTAGATTGACATGTTGTCCTCACCATCCAGGCGAGGTCGTCAATTCCCCCTTGATTCCGAGATAGAGCAGCGCCAAAGGCGCGAAATTATGTAGCCCAGCGCGTAAGCGCTGGGTAGGCGGCGTTTTAAGTGAGAAGCCCCGGAGGGGCGACACTAACCAAAAACATATTTCGGATCGAAAGCGATTTTGTGTTTTCTAAGAAGCGACAGGAGCTCATCTTCAAAACTCATTTTCTTGTGGTGCACGGGTTGATTCCGAATATAGTTCGCTACCTTTTGCAGGTTGGAAGCGCTGACCGCGAATGCGCTAAAGCCTTCCTGCCACGCAAACTCCCTGCCGTGTTCGTTCATCCATTTTGAAGAATTGGCTTTCAGGAGATTCAAGGCCCGAGACAACGCGATCGTCGGCGGAAGGTGAAACAAAAGATGCACATGGTCGGCAACGCCGCCCACGGCTACAGGAACCATTTTCTGATTTCGGCAAATGCCGGTCATGTACGACCACAGTTCCGGTTGGACTTCGAGCGAGATGCTCTTGCGGCGTTCTTTTGTGCTAAAGACGACGTGCAGATGGTTTTGCGTGAAAGTGTGGGACAAATGTCGCCCCTCCGGGGCTTGCCATATCTATACACCGCTTTCCCAGCGCTTACGCGCTGGGCTACATAATTTCGCGCCTAGCGGCGCTGAAACTTTCTAGTCCCTGGCACGCATATGACACCGCCGGCATCTGCTTCCCAGTCCCCAGGCGTACGGATTCACAGCTTCACACCACCAGCACCTGATCCCAGCCAGCCTTACGACGCTGAACGTCCACGCGATCGCCCACGCACCCATCGGATAGAACGCGAACGTTTCGCTCTTGAGGACTCTGCTCGAAAACCACGCAAAGAAAATTCCCATCGGCATCCAGCCTAGAAACAATATCCAGGATGCTTTGCGTAGCCGTTGAAAATCTCTTGCCTTCAATTTCTAAGCCTCGTTTTTAGATCGCGATCCCCACAGCCTCTTCCGCCTTCAACCTGCACCGCTCCAGCGTGTCCTGCATTTGCTGGTGGAGCGTTTT
>JANXPR010000261.1 GCA_025357215.1 Acidobacteriaceae bacterium
CAAAAGAAGTATGGAAAAACAGGGCTGCCGAGGAAGCAGCCCTGAGTGAGCGAGTAAGGTACAACGTCCTTAAAAAGAGGAGAACGTGTCTCTTGCCGGTATGAACTAAAGCCGGCGCCTTTTATTCCCGGGATTTGACCACGGATTTTCCCTGAAAACTCTTGGGAATATTTCACCCGGTCCTCGGTTATCTCCACAGGCAGTGAGGTGCACCGCCCGAAAAGGCGGCAACTTCCTTACAGGAGAGAACCAATGTCCAACCGACCGAAAGACGAGATACTCCACGACCACAACCATGACGGTGTTGACCGCCGCGGTTTCCTCAAGTGCATGGCCTGGGCCGGCACCGGCGCATTTTGCTTGATCAAAGGCGGAGTGCTGCAGTCTTACAGCCTGAGCAGCCTGGCAGAAATGGACAAGATGGCCAAGGGCGCGGACCTGAGCTTTGTCCAAATTAGTGACAGCCACATGGGTTTTGACAAAGCCGCTAATCCCGACGTGGTAGGCACGCTGAAAGCAGCCATCGCCAAGATCAATGCCCTGCCCACAACGCCGGAATTCATTTTGCACACCGGCGACATCACGCACCTCTCCAAGCCCGCGGAGTTCGACACTGTGGACCAGGTGCTGAAAGACGCCAAGACGAAAGACGTTTTTTACGTGCCCGGCGAACACGACGTGCTCGGCGATAACGGCAAACAATTCCTAGACCGCTACGGCAAAGGCTCGCAAGGCGCCGGCTGGTACAGCTTTGAGAAGAAAGGCGTCCACTTCATCGGACTGGTGAACGTACAGGACCTGAAGGCCGGCGGCCTCGGCAACCTAGGCCACGAACAACTGGAGTGGATGGAAAAAGACATCAAGCATCTTTCCAAGAGCACGCCGATCGTCGTGTTTGCCCACATTCCGCTGTGGAGCGTCTATCCCGAATGGGGCTGGGGCACGGACGATAGCGCGCAGGCGCTCGGATACCTGAAAAAATTTGGCTCGGTAACAGTCCTCAACGGACACATCCACCAAACCATGCAGAAAGTGGAAGGCAACATCACGTTCCATACCGCGTGCTCCACGGCGTTCCCACAACCCAAGCCCGGCACCGCGCCTTCGCCCGGACCGATGAAAGTCCCGGCGGAACAATTGCGTTCCATCCTGGGCATAACTGACGTGAATTACGTTCACGGAACCAAGGCTCTCGCGGTGGTCGATTCAACGCTTGAAGGATAGAAGGATAAGAAGTCCCGGACCAGCAACAGAAACATAAATTACGGATGCGCTTGTACAGGACGCCGCCAACTCATAACCACATTTATAGAAAGGTAAATTGACATGAAGAATACATACTGGATGATGGGCCTGGCAGCGTTGCTGGCAGGATTCTTAACGATGACTACTTTCGGCGGGACGCTGGCCTTGGCCGCGACAACGGTAGCTGCAACCGCTGTCCCGGTGGCGCAAACCCCGGCGAGCACAACCCCGGCAACGGAAGACGCGGCGCCGGTCGCGGTGAAGATCGATAATTTTTCGTTCTCGCCCAACACCATCACCATCGCGGTGGGCGGGTCCGTCCGCTGGACCAACCATGACGACGTCCCCCACAACGTGGTTGCCGACGACAAAAGCTTCAAGTCCAAAACCATGGACACGGACGAGAACTTCACTTACACCTTCACCAAGCCGGGCACCTACGCTTATTTCTGCGGGCTACACCCAAAAATGACCGGCAAGATCGTGGTGAAGTAAGGGGAAATGACAGTGAACCCCTTTGACATCAAAGCCGCTCTTACCGCGCGTCACGCGCAACATGTGGTGCTGGTGCATTTTCCAATCGCGCTGTTTCTTGCCGGAGTGTTCTTTGACTTCGCTGGGCGTTGGTTCAGCAAGAGCTCGGAGCCACAAAAAAGCGTGCTGGCCGTGGTGGCCTATTACAACTTTTGCGCAGCGGCTGTGACTTCCCTTCCAGTTGTAGTCACCGGACTTCTGGCCTGGCGGTGGCAACTGGAAGGGCAACGGCTAAAAGGCACGCTGCTGTTGCATCTTATATTCGGTCTGGGATCGGCAATACTGATCTGCATGGTGTGGTGGGTGCAGCGGCGGACCCGGCGGATGCCGGAACGCGTACCGTCTCATTGGGGAATCGCATTGGAAGTATTCGCCGTACTCGTTGTCGCGCTCACCGGACACCTCGGCGGCTTCCTTAGCGGTGTAAACGTTGGCGGCTAGAACATTTGACCATGAGATTCGCTTTGACAACAACCCGCGCCGCCGGCTTCCAGGGAAAGAGCGACGATGTCCGCAGTGACGAGAAATTTCGACGCGACCAGACTAGAATGGGGCCTGCCCCAGTTGGGTTTAGAGGACACGTGAGCGGCCTGCAAAGTAAAGACTTCGAGAAACTGGCTCTGCCCCTGCTGGACCCGCTGTATAACTTCGCGCGCTGGCTGTGCGGAGATCCAGACGAGGCCCGCGACCTGGTGCAGGAAACCATGACCAAGGCGCTGCGCGGACTGGGGTCCTTTCGCGAAGGCACAAATTTTCGCGCATGGATGTTCCGCATCTTGCGCAATACCTTCCTCACCAGCCGCACCGGACTGGAGCGCCGCAACACCGAGCAGGAAGACGAAGACGGGTTTGAAGACTCCGTGGTGACGCATGAAACGCCGGAGTTGACCCTGATCCGCCGCGCGGACAGCGAATTGGTGCAAAGATGCATTGCTCTTCTGCCGGCCAATTTTCAGGAAGTGCTGCTGCTGGCGGACGTGGAAGAAATGAAGTATCACGAAGTGGCCGAAGCGCTGGACATTCCAGTAGGCACGGTGATGTCGCGGCTGGCGCGGGCCAGAGGAAAACTGCGGGAACACGTTCTTGAAATGATGGGAACCAGGAAGACTCAAGGGATCAGAGCATGAGCTGTGAATTTATAAAACAAGTCGCGTTGTACGCGGACGATGAAATGGACCGCGCGGACCAGGAAAAGATGGCCGCGCATATCCCCGGCTGCATGGAATGCACAAGCACGCTGGCGAACCATCTTGACCTGAAGAAGGCCGTGCGTGTTTCCGGAAAATCTTTCAGCGCGCCGCCGGACCTGCACGCTGCTATCTTTCGCCAGATCCACCAGGACCAGACACCGCAACGGCAAGGCGTAAGCGCGTGGTGGAAGTGGATCAGCGCTCCGGTGACGGCCGTGCTGCTGGCTGCGGTAGTCTTGCTGTCATTGCCGCACACGGGTTCAAAAGACAAAGAAGACGCGCTGCTCGCGGAGCTTGTGGATCAGCACGTGGTCGCGCTATCGAGCGCGAATCCCGTTGACGTGGTCAGTGAAACCCGCCACACAGTAAAACCGTGGTTCCAGGGCAAGCTGCCCTACACATTCAACCTTCCTGAAGTGGAAGGAACACCGTACAAGCTGGTTGGCGGCAAGCTGACCTATGCCCGCCAGACCGCCGGCGCAGAACTGCTTTACATGGCCGGACAGCACAAGGTGTCTGTGTTTATCTATCAGGCAAACTCACGGCAAGAAAAACCGTTGCACAAATTCCGCGAGCTTTCGTTTAACTGCACACACTGGCAGCAGAACGGGCTGGAGTTTTATATGCTCACGGACGCACAAGACGAAGCCGACCGGCTGGCCACCATGCTGCAGGAAGTCAACCGCTCGTAAATCGAACCGGAGCCAGGCTATTGCTTGCCCGTGGGCTTAATCGGCGCCTTGGACGCTGTAGCCGCGGTCCGGGAAACAAAGCGGTTCGCCAGCTTCCATTTCTCTCCGTCTTTTTTCCAGACGTCGACCACGAAAAATTCTCCGCTTTCGTTTTTTCCTTTCAACGTGGCGCTTTCGCGCCGTTCAAACTTCACCACCACGGCGGTGCCAAGGTCCACTGCAGAAAATTCCCGCAGCGCGAACGATTTCAAACTGTAGTCCTTGGCCATGACTGAATCTATCCAATCTTCGCCGGGCAACGGGTCGGCGTTGGGCATCTCGATGGCGCAATCGTCTGTGAGCATCGCCTGCAACGCCGGCTGGGTTTTTTTCTGGACGGCTTTGAGCATCTGCAATTCAAGATCACTGAACTGGGTAACCAACCGGGTGGCGGTCACGATGCGGGGATTCAGCTTGGGCTTGACGGGCTCCTGGGCGTGGATAGAAACGGTTATCCCGATGAAAATTGCCAACAAACTATGCACTCGCATGTGGAGAGTACTCCTGGTGATGAGAAATATCGTTCCGCGGGCCAAAGCGAGAAAAAGGCCGCCTGCGGAACAGACGGCCTTTTCTGTTGGTTACAACAATTCAGTTTAGAGGTGCTGCGCGCAGGCGCCGCCACCGGAGTTGCGCCAGTTCTGCTGCAGCATGTAGTTGTGGCCACCGAACGTCTGGTTGTACTTAGCGGCGGCGGAGGTACCCGAAGCCGTGCACAGACCGTTCGCATTGCAGGTTGAAGTGGCGCCAAAATTGAAATTGCACTTGTCGCCGTTTTCCTGGCCGCTGGAATCAAACCAGGCATTCAGGTCAGGATCGGAAATCGCTTCTTCCAGTTCGTGAGACATGGTGTTGGCCATGCCGTCAATCCCGCCCTGGCCTACCGCGGCGCTGTTGGGGCCAGTCGTCTGGATTTCGCAGCCGGAAGGGCAGCGGTCCACGTTGCCGACGAAGGAGTATTTGATATCAGAACCGCCGAGCGTGGCGCGCGTATGCCAGCCGCAATAGCGGGTACAGAATCCGGAGGTTTCGTTGATGTTCGACGAGCTCAGCACAAAGTACACGCCATTGGTGTCCCGGGGCAGGCGACCGCTGGTGATCGCGTTGTTGACCTGGGTCTGTACGCGGGCATCGGTCAGGTTTTGTGTGGCGCTCACGATTGTGCTGCCGCCAAAATGAACGGCCCCGCTCACATTGCCGGTGTTGTCACCGTAAGTGGTGTTGACTAGTTCCAAGGCCGATCCGCCGATGGTCCCCAGGAAGGTTTCAATCGCGCTGCGGGTCGCCGCCGTGTTCGATCCGGTTCCGTTCCAGTTGCCGTACCAGATGATGTAAGCGTTCACCGTGCCCTTCATGACCGGGCCACCATTGTAATTAATGCCGTTGCCGGTATTGACCGTGAAGCCAATCGGGCCGGCTTGCGCATTATTGCTGGGCGCCACTTCGTGGGTGCCGTGGCCCGCGCCGTCAGGAGCGCGGTTCACGCCGGCTCCTTCACGCACGGTCTGTGCCATCAGGAAGTTGGCGGCCAGAAGCACGAAAAGGAAAGCCAAGGCATACTTCATCTTTCCAAGGGGAGATTGCATCGTTGACCTCACTGAATTTGGAGTTTGCTGCTTCTGTCTTTTTAAGAAATGAACAGAGGAAGCCGTGAAAGAACCGTGCGGGAGGAAAGATCGTCCGCTCGCAGGTACTTTCGGTCGTACTCTACTCTTAAGTTGGCCTCGCTCCGAATACCTGGAAAGCACTTCAATGTGGAAGGAGTTTACTACGAAGAAAATTATGTGCGCATAAAAATTTCTTTTCCCGAAACGGGAAGACATGCCCAAACGCACATTTTTCCTGACAACTCCGCGCACACCGGGGAGGCGCGGAAATTTTAATGCAACGTATCATGATTGGTTTAAACATGATCGGTTTAAACATGTTCGGTTTAAAGAAGACCGGGTTTGGAAAGCCGGTGTCGTGAAGAGGAAACAGCGATTCGATTTACGAAATCACGATCTTCTGTCCCCAGGGATCGGTGTCTTCGCCCTGCGGGGAAGAAACGGCTGCGGACGCGACCGGCTCAGCGACAGAAGGCACGGCGGAGATCGGCTGAGGTGCTGCAGGAGTTTCGGGTTGAACCAGAGGCGTTGATTCAGTATGAGGAACCGGTTCAGCGTGAGGAACCGGTTCAGCCTGTGGAACCGGCTCACCCTGAATGGCCGGTTCCACCTGATCGGGGTTTTCCAACGGTGGAGCAATTGGCCGGGCGTCAACCGGCAGCAGTTGGGCGTTTTGTGCGGCCCATTTGGCGGCAAGTCCGTTGAGCGGACTCTTGGTGTTGTATTCCTGGTAAGAGATCATGCGGCCAATACGGATGATGAGATCGTCAAGCGACTCAGAGGCCGCCCAGAAGTCGCCGATGCAGACCGAGGCTTCATCAAAGTTCGGGTGAAACACCGGCGTGAGCATACGGCACTGCGGGGCCCGGCGCGGATATCCCAGCGAGAGATTTACTTCCAGCACATGTTCGTGGCGTTCCAGTATGGCCCCGTCCGGCGCAACGTAAAGACCGCGGATCAGATACTGGAAGCGGTACAGCTCCGGCGGCATGCCAGAGGTGCCGACCATGCGGATCAGAGGCCATCCGGCCAGCCGTTGCCGCAGCATTTCATAGTCGAGTTTCAGGCGACGAATTCGAGGCGAGAGCATGCTTCAATCAGGATTCACAAGTTCAAAAAATTCATCCGGTCAAATCACAAACGCCAAACCGATATTGCGGGCAACGCCAAAAAACAAAACAAGAGCGAACAGGCATATGGTGACCGGAACGGGAATACGGAATTCCGGCGCCCGTCCGTGGCGGACGATGAAGTAATACCTGTAGGCAAACCAAACAAGAAACACCGGTGCAGCCAGCGTGACCAGCGCATTGAAATGCCAGGCTGCGGCAAAGTTCAGATGCAGCATCTGGTACAGCGCGCGCGTGCCCCCGCAACCAGGGCATAGAAAATGCGTGGTGGCATAAATCGGACACAGGGGATAGAAATGATATTGCTGCGGTGGAAACGAATAGAGAACTCCGCTCCCCATCAGAATTGTTACGGACCAGGCATTCGCTCGTTGCTGCAGTGTCATGAATCTATCCCTGCGGTGCCAGGTATCCGGTTTTTTTCCAGGCGGCGATCCGGCTGAAATGATGCTGGAAATAATATTTGGCGAAGAAGAAGGTCATCACCCCGCTCAATCTTAAGTTGATGGGCTCGACCCGGTTGTAATAGTCCAGCAGGGATTCGCGCATCTTGAAATTGCCGATGACATACATGGCCACAGCCGCCAGCAATAAGAGGAACATGAACATGATCGCGCCGACTGGAGCCTCGGGTTGGCGTCCGCCTGATCCAGCGATGGAAGCGACGATTCCAAAAAAGTAGACGATTATCGCCAACACATGGCAACCCACGGCCGCAACGTAAAACATCGTGGAACTGTCACCGGGCACAATTTTCTTTACGTACGAGGCCTGGATAAACTTCCAGACGAGTCCAAAAATGTTGCAAAAGAAATTGATCAGCAACACTAGGGCCCAGTGCATGTCAGGTGGCACCAGCCCTCCAGGCAAAGCTCCGGTTGGCCTGGCGCCGTAACCACCCTGCCCAGCATAAGTAGCGGTACCGGGAGAGCCAGGATCGCCATAGACCGTGCCGCCTGCCGGGATGTTGGCTCCGCTATAAGAAGGAGTGGCCGGCGTTGCTGCCACGCTTCCGTAAGGTGTCCCGCCTGGGGTCGCTTGAGATCCGCTCGCCGGGGTTGTCGCCCCGTAGGTTGGAATCGTAGGGGACGCACCTTGCGCGGCTACATTTTGTCCTGACGCGCCTGTTGCCGGCGTTCCAGATGGCGTGGTTCCCGCAATTGGACCGGAACTGCCAGGTTGCGATGTCCCGTAGATTACGCTGGAAGCTGGAGAGGAGCCATAAGGATTGGCCGGTGCCTGCATGGGTGCGGGCGGCGCGAGCGGAATATTTCCGATGACCTGTGAAACCGGCACCCATTCCTGCATCGCCTCATTACGGGTGAGATCGGTGAGCAGAATGTTGCCGGAAGCTACGTAGCGTTGCAGGTCGGCCAGTGTATAAGGGCCGTACTCGTTCAATCCGCGCTGAATGTAGTATTTCATCCCTATCCTTCGGTCGCTGAATCCCGCTTATGGAAATCGCTGGTTAGCTGAACTGTATACCAGCACTGTCTTTTTCAACAACGCAAATCTCCACAACGGCCCATATCCACGAAACAACCAACAACCAACCGAAGGTCAGGACGGAAAGACAAACCTGCCCGACGGCTTTGCCGGTATACCCCGCATAGAAGTTGTGCGCGCCAAACATTCCTAAAAATATTCCAAGTACCACAAAGGTAGTCCGGCTCTTGGGTGGACCCAGGCGTACCTGCTGTAAAGGATACTGTCCATATTGCGGGTATTGGCCATAAACGGACGTGTTCCCCGGCTGGTACATCGCCGTACCTGGGTTAATTGAATGGGGGTTTATTGAATGAAGGTCTTGTGAGGAAATCTGAAGTTTGGGATCGTCCGCGGGAGCTTTGGGGCAGCCGAACACGGTGCACCCGCCATTTTCCTGGTAGCAATCTACGTGATGCGGCGTGCCGCACGCCGTACAGAACACCTTGGCTGGACCGTCTTCGGCAAAATCCATCCGGCAGTAAGGACAGACAACAGCGTCACTCATCGCTGCTTCTCCCGGAAGTGGAATGCGTAACGCCCTACCTGGATCAGGTCACCGTTGCGTAGAGCGCGGTTCCTTACCGGCTGGCCGGAAACAAAAACCGGCCCCGCCGCGTTGAGAAACGTCTGCGCGCCGCGCAATTCAATGGTGGCGTGCTGCGGAAGGATGCTGGGGTCCTTGAACAGGTAAATGTCATTCTGCTGGCTGCTGCCCAGCACGGTGACCGGCTTATAGAGGATGAACTGCTTGCCGGCCAGTGGACCGGACGCGACATACATCCAGCGGTCCTTCAGGGCGCTTTCCACGATTCCAATGGCCACTCCGGTGGCCAGACCAATGAGGCCAAAGCCGATGGCACGGCTGGGGCCGCCACTTTTCGTAAGGAAGCTGATGGGATCGAAAAGCGTACCGCCCAGCCCTCCGCCGATCATCGCTCCCAGCACGCCATAGCGGCCCTTCTTAAAAGAGCGGTCCACCAGGCCGTAAACCACGCCGGCGGCGGCGGCAAAAATCATCCAGGCGATACCGCGCGAAATCCACCATGTGGGATTCCGGTATGACTCAATGCCAAAAGCAACGCAGATTCCCAGACAAATCTTGTACACGATGCCACCGGCAATCATGGAAACAACCGAGAAGGCCATCCCCACGGGCAGGCTCAAGCCTCCCTTTTGCAACGCCTTGCTTACCGACCTCTCGACGATACTTTCAGCAACGGAGAGACCCAGGCAGAGAAAAGTCAGCACCAGCGGAATCGTCAGCGCCACGAAAATAATGTCTCTCGTGCTGCGGGCGCCGCCCTCGTGGAAAAACGGTTCGCCAATCGCCCAGCCCATGAGTGAACCGAGCAAACCGGCAAGCCCAAGATAAAACCAGCCCTGAAGAAAAATATTGGACTTGCCTTCGTCG
>JANXPR010000290.1 GCA_025357215.1 Acidobacteriaceae bacterium
AACACGCACGCCTGCGTCCGGACCACGGCCATTGACGCTTACCAGCGCGACTGGAATGTTGTGCTGGCCGGCGACTGCATTGATTCTTATGATCGCGAGCACCATGACATTTCGCTCAAATATATGGACGGCAAGATTGCCCGCGTTATGAGCAATAACCAGATTCGTGACACGCTCGTTCCGGGATACAACCGGCGCGCTGCCTCGGCTTGACCAGCTGGAATGCTTGACCAACGCCGCCACGCTTCGTAGTCTTGAGCTGGCCCGCTTATGCCCCAACTTAAAGATTCGGCGCGTTTTGGAGTTGCGCAACGCAACCATCTAGGACGCGCCGATTTAGCTTTTCAGCCCAAACGCAAATTCGATCCCCTGGACGTTATCGCCAAAGCCTGCCGTGGCCATGTGCCTCGCCTTATCCCCGTAAAGTTTGCTCGGATGAGCGAATCTCCCTTCGCTTTTTTCCGCGGCGCCGTGGAAGTAATGGCCGCCGACCTTGGCGCGGGCAAGCATACTCAAATTGAAGTCCAGCTCTGCGGTGATGCCCATGTAAAGAATTTCGGCTTCTTTGCGGCTCCCGACATGCACGTGGTACTGGACGTGAATGATTTTGACGAGACGCAGCGCGGTGCGTGGGAATGGGACGTCAAGCGCATGGCGGCCAGCATTGTTGTCGCCGGACGCTTCGCCGGTGACGGCGACCGGCTTTGCAAAGAAGCTGCGGGAATTTTCCTGCGCGAGTACTGTACCTGGATCCGCCGTTTTGCCGGCATGACTGCCTTGGATGTTGCGCGCCATCGTGCGCTGCGTGAAACCTCCAGCGCTCTGGTTCGAGGCGCGCTCAAGGAAGCCGAACGATCATCGCCGCAAGTGAACCTGAAAAAACTGACACGGCCGGCAGGAAAGAATTCGCGCCGGTTCCTGCACAAGCCCGGCCTGATCTGGGAAGTGGCAGGCGCGGAGAAGAAAGCTGTGCTGGCGGCGCTTCCGGAATATCGCAAAACGTTGTTGCCCGATCATCAGCGGCTGTTCGACAGCTATGCTCCAGCCGACGTCGGTTTCAAAGTGGTAGGCACGGGCAGCGTGGGCACGCGCGATTACGTGGTGCTGATGATCGGCCAGGGCGCGCAGACGAACCACCGGAAAACAAAAGACGCTCTGTTTCTGCAGATCAAAGAAGAGTCCCGGTCGGCCTACGCTCCTTACTATAAGGATGCGTCCGCGCCGCGGCATCAGGGACAACGGGTGGTCCAGGGCCAGCGGGCGTTGCAAGTGCTTTCTGACTTGCTGTTGGGCTGGTGCACCATTGACGGCCGAGACTATCTTGTCCGCCAGCTCAACGATCACAAGAGTTCGATTGACCCCGAAAAACTTCGCGGCAACCGCCTTACGGAATACAGCCGGATCTGCGCCGAACTATTGGCCAAAGGACACGCGCGTTCCGGAAATCCGGCGGCGCTGGCCGCCTATCTCGGCAACTCCCCCAAGGCCGAAAAAGCTCTTTTGCAATTTGCCGTGAAATACGCGGACCAGACGGAAGAAGACTTTCAGGTTTTTAAGAAAGCCATGAAGAAAGGTTTTGCAGGAAAAGTTTTGAAAGCCCTCTAGCGAACAATATTCTGGGCGGGGAAGAGATAGACCACCGCTCCCAGCAACGCCAGCAAAGCAATGTAATAGGCGGCGATCAGCGGACTGCCTGCGCGCTTTGCTTCTGAAGCACGCGGATAAGTAAACGTCGCGCCGGATGGGACTTGATCCGCGCCCGCGCCTTGCATATTGACCCGCACCACGGCCTGCTGCGGTTCGTTCCTGTGGCGGTACGCCAGCACCATGTTCACCAATGCTCCGCCGGCAATCGCCCAGAAGATTAGTTCATGGGTAGCGTATCCGATTCCCGCCGCGACAAGCGTGACCATCGATTTTTCCGGAATGCTCAAGGGCCGCATGGCGCCGGCTCCGTCAAACACCCAGACGGGAATCAGGTTCAGAAGATTCAGCCATGCTCCGGTATGAGCGAGCGCCGCCCAGATCGGGTCGCCGGTTTGCACGCCGATCAGGCCGCACGTGGCGGAAGCTAGAAATCCCGCCATGGGACCGGCCAGACTTACGGCCGCACGCGTTTCCAGCGGGACACCCATCGCGTCCCAGCGGACGTAAGCTACCAGTCCCGGAATAAACATGGGAAGTTCTGCCGGCAATCCGCGGCGCTTGATTTCCACGTAATGACCCAGTTCGTGAATCAGGATCAGCACGGCAAACCCAATACCGAACTTGGCGCCGAAGAGACTCCAGTAAAATCCAATGAACGCCGCGAAACTCAGCAGCGACTTCGCCTTGAGCAGAATCAGCCAAAGGCCTTTGCCCTTGGCCAGAAACGCTCCAATAGCTGCCAACGGGCCCAGGCGTTTGGCCCATAGACTCGTCTGGCCGGCGTGGCGCTGGCGGTCAGCATTGGTTACGGCGGCTTCCAGTTCGCGCAAGTGCGCGCGTATCCACTCCGCTTGTTTGGACGACGGCGGCAGCAACGGCATAATCGACTGCCATACCTGGTGCGCCTGCTGGAGTTCGTTGCGGGCTTCCAGTGCGCGGGCCTGCGCGGCCAGACGGTCCATTTCGTCGGAGTTCACCAGCGCCTGGCACGACTCGCAAGCCAGCGCTCCCGGCGGGATAGGCCGGGAACAGCGCTTGCAGGTCGATCCGATTTGCGGAGTCAACGCGGACACATCTCTATTATTTCAGTTATTCAGACTTATTTCAGCAATTCCAGTTTCGGCGACTGGAGTTCTGCTATTTGAGTCCAGTTATTCCAGTTCGGCTGAAATCGTATATTCCGCGGCGGACATGTCCCAGGAAACGTTCAGCACGTTGGGCTTGCAGCAAACCTGGCAGTCTTCGATATAGCTCTGCCGGCTGCCGGCGGAGGAATCCACCGTGGTTTCGTTCCACTCGCCACAGCCCGCGCATTGAAAACCGGAAAGCACAGTTTCTATCTTATATTTTGAGTGGTCCTCAGCCTTTGACCGCCGCCGAAAATTCGCGCCGCTGTGCTACACTTTATGAGTCTTCCTGGAAGCGTTCCATCCTCTCTTCCAAACAATTTCCAAGGGCGCGTAGCTCAACTGGCAGAGCAACTGACTCTTAATCAGTAGGTTGTAGGTTCGATTCCTACCGCGCTCACCATCTTTTCAACAACTTGCAAAATCGCCCTACTGAAGAAATTCCGTTTTGTGACGTAAATTGTGACGTGAATTCCGATCGTTGATGACCACGCGGACACTTTCCATCTCGGGATGCTGATACTGCATGGCAGTTTTCACGTCCCGGTGTCCCATGGCTTTCATCACCGCAGCCAGGTTCCCCGTGTGGCTCAGCGCGTATGTGCCGAAGTCGTGTCGAGCACAATACATCACCAGGTCTTTGGGAAGTCCGGCCTTCGCCCTGGCCCTGGCGAACTGCTGATTGATCCAGGTCAGGTGTCCGGTTTTCGACCGATCCGAAGGAAACACCCATCCAACGGTCTTGCCGGCACAGCGCGTCATGAGCAGATCGAGAACACGATCACTCATGGGAACGCTCCGCCGCGCTTCGGGAGTTTTGCCCTTCGGATTGAAAATCACGCGGTTGTGCCAATCAATGTGCTCAATGCGCATCCGGCATACTTCGGAAATGTTCCGCATACCGGTATCGCGCACAATCACGAGGATGTCCTTTAGCGGCTGACGCAGGAACGGCATCAGCTTGCCTTCGGCAACCTCGTCGAGCAGTTTCTCTCGCCGCATTTCCTTCTTGAGCTTGGCTTTCGGAACTCGCGGAATAAACCCCCAGCTCACGCACTTGCCAAATATGCGGCGCAGGGTTCGGAGAGCATTGTTGGCGTTTGAATTTCCGCCGGAAAAGCGGAGAAGGGAAATCGCATCTTCGCTGATGTGTGAAACCAGCATCGAGGATATTTCCTGGCCCTCCAGCAATCGCCAGCCGTTGTGGTAGTACTTCTTGGTTTTGGGTGCTAGATCACTGGCATCAACCAACGCGAGAAAACGTTCCGCCGCTTCGCGCAGAGCGGGAATTTTCCTGATTGTCTTGGGCTCTAAACCCTGTTCAGTTTTCCCAATCAGGTCCCGCTCGAAACGCCGGGCAGCGGCAACATCGGTCTTGTGGGTCGATCCCCGATAACGCCTGCCAAAGACAGTGAAATCGTAGTGATAAACACCGCCTCGCTTATAGAGACTCACGCATTTCCTCCATGTTTGCCCGCACGGAAGGAGTTCGGCGGCCTCGGTCGATGTAAGCGAGAACATCAGCGAGATCATACCGTATCGAGCCTTCGAGTTTCAGCCATTTTGGGCCGATCCCGACTTTTCTCCAGTACCGGAGCGTGCCTTCCGGGACTGAGAGCATCTCAGACACGAGTTTCGACGTTAACAGCTTTGGCAGCTTTTGAACCGGACGAGGGTTGAGGACAGATTCAGGCGAAGAATGCCGTTGCATAACGACCACCATTCGGCCATCGGATGAACCGCGAGAAACGCCGGTTCTACTCTGGGCTAAGCGTTGGGATGCGGTGAATTACGCTGAAGACTCGTGGAGGGCGCGGGCAGTTGAAAACAACATACGATATGGAATCCATTGAGAGAACTTGAGTGACCCCGGCTGCGTCTAACTCCCAGAGGCATCACCGTGTCACGTTGGGGCGACGATCCACGCGAAACGCAAGGCACAGCGGCACATTACCGCGATTATCCGAAAGTTTCTCAGCGCGACCAGAAAGACCGAACAATTCCGCAGGATGCTGAAGAGCGCCAAGTCTACAGCGAACGCGACCGCGAGTATCGGCTGAATCAAGCAGAAATCGCCGTTATACGTGACGTTGGCCGTTTCCGCATCGTTGATGCCCAGGACCTCACGAAGATCGTCTACAAGAACCAGCAAGACGCAGCGCAGCGGGATTTACGGCACCTTGAGAATCAGAAACTCATCCGTTTTGTCCGCCCGCTGGGAAAGGAGCGGACGAAGTACGCAACCCTGACCAAACAGGGCAAAGAGCTGGTAAGACATCGGTTCAATCAGACACCAGGCCAGGAGATTTACGCCGGGGTAAAGAAACTACGCGAAGCCAACCACGATGCCGCCGTGTATCGCGTCTATCAAACCGAAGTCGCAAAGATACGGGCGCATGGCTGTGAACCTCAACGTGTCCGGCTGGATTACGAGCTGAAGCGGGATGTCCAAAGAGAGTTGGCCCGCGGGCGGCAGAAACCCGGCAAAGACTTGGCGACCGCCCGCGAGGAAATTGCCCAGAAATATCAACTGAAAGTCGTGGAGAACAAAATCCAGTTTCCAGATGTTCGGGTTGAATACGAAGGCCCGGAGCAGGACTTGAGTATTGGCCGAAGTGGTGGCGAAGTGGATTTGGAATACGTCAGCGAACATTACAAGCCCGGACAGATTGCAGCGAAACGTGCCGCTGGATTCACGCTTTACACCGAGAACGGCCGTAGCGGACGTTCGGCCTACGGCCCAGATTTGATTATGGACATTCTCCGGTGAGCATCACGGATGAAAAACTGTGGGTTTTCGGCCCTTGGAGATACACAGAATCAGAAAAGCGGTTCCTGTATTTGATTGCCACGCAATCCGGCTATTTCTTTCACAAGCACTATGCGGATTTCTTAGGGATTGCTGCGAACAAGCGGACAGCGGCCCTGATAAAGAAGGCGCTCAGGTTCGGCCACATCGTGCAGAGGGAATACGAACATGGCCATTACAAGCTGTACCACCTGTTTTCCCGCAGGGTCTACGAACGATTGGGCCAGGACAATTCCAGCCTGAGAAAACCCGGAAGTCTGAATCTGGCCACGACAAGATTGATGGTGACCAGTTTCCTAGTAGCTCATCCCAATGAAGCCTATTTCGACGGCGAAGTCGAAAAGATCGAATATTTCGCCCAGCAATGGAAGATTCCCCTTCGCGCACTGCCGCAAAAGAGACTCCGCCGCCGGGCACATCAGGATTTGGTCACCCGCTATTTTGTCGAGAAGTTTCCGATCTTCATTGAGAAGCCCGGCAATCCGAATTCAGCCGTGATCTTCACGTATTTTGAAGACGGGATTCCCAGCCTTGAGGGATTCAGAACGTACCTGAATTCTTAC
>JANXPR010000322.1 GCA_025357215.1 Acidobacteriaceae bacterium
AATCCACCAAGGCGCGATACGAACAGCAGATGGCGGACTTTGCCCGGGAGCACCAATTCCTGCCGGAGTTTCTGACCGCCAGCGTCGTGAAGGAAGCGAAGCTGTTCTCCGGAGGAGAGCTGGACAAGCTGGCCGACGTCATCTGCCGCATTCTCGCGGGCAACGCGACGGTGAAAGAGGGCGGCGTAAACCGACCACTTGCGAAGGCCGATGTGAGGATGGCGCTTGACGCGCTTCATCAGGGTACTCCCGAAGCGCAGAATACGATTCTGGTATGGATGCAGGCAGTGGACATCCGCCTTCGCAATATCAATCCTCTGGCATATTAGAGGTTGCGGACCAGATGTTGAATGCTGAATTTATAGCATCTCTTTGTTCCTGTCACATCGGGGTTCTTCGATCTCATCCGGGAATCTCTCGATTCGAGATCAACGAGCCGCGCCGGATACGCTGACCGTTCTTTTCGGCGGCGCTAACACTTGTCTTGTAGGCGCGCCACGTTTGATTTATTCATGTTGGCGAGCCATTCGAGTTCAGGCTGCCACGTCGGTCCGGTTTGCCCGGAGCGCGAGTAACGCGTATTAACTCCTTGACAGCCTTGCTACACTGGTTGCTTCGACGGTCACCCAGTACCCTTTTTTGCTCCGTGTTTTTGGGTTATGCGCAAACACTTAGACGATTACGAGGAAGAGCCTTGAGTTTCGATTCGAGCCGACAAAAGTCTGAAAAATTTGGCATCCTCGATAGCCCCGCACTTCGTGCTACCGATCTGCGGCAACCTCCGGGGCCAAGGGGAAGAGCGTTACTGTACCTCGATATAGATTTATTCAAGCAAGTCAACGCAAAACACACAGAAACTCTGATTGATAGAACACTTCTACCCGCATACCAGAAGCTAGTACGCGACATCGTTGAGCCTTACGGACACGTCTATGCAGAAGGGGGAGACGAGGTAGTTGTTTTGTTGAACAATTGGTCTGCCTTTTTGGCGTGTGCATTGGCCGAAGAGATTCGATTTACCGTCGAAAGGACCACGTTTCATGTAGCTAACGATTCTGTTTCAATAACGATATCTGCCGGTGTTGCACATTCCGGAGACCACGATAGTGGCTCTGATCTTCAACTCAAGGCTAATGAGGCAAAGAACTTCTCGAAAAATGTAGGCAGGAACAGGAGTTCAATCGCTTTACGTACAACGATTGAGTCTCTTCGGATGTTGTACCCTGTTCTCCAAGAATCCGTTCGTCCTGTAATATCGCCCTTTAGACTAAAGGAGATGGTCGAGGAACCTTCTACCGCGTGTCTGGTCGCCTGAGGCTCCGGAAATCCGGCCTGCGTGTAAATCGATTCAAGCGCATGCCGGCTGTTGTCAAGGACAGCAGAGTCCATTCGCATCCCCTGAGATTGCGAAAGGAGCAGGCTCGTCCTCTCGACCTTGCCCACGTTCCAAGTAAGAACTTGCCTTCCGGATTTCCGTTGCCCACTTGCCTCAACCCATCTCTCAGGATATAGATCTGCGACTTACAACTTTCGAGAGCAACCAAAGATGCAATTTGACTCTGAGTTGCAGAAGCTTGCCGAAGCGAGACGTATGCTCGATGCCTTCGCCAGCGTCGGCGCGACCCATTTCGATGTCACGTTCCTCGATATCGAAGGAGGCAAACGGGGTTTTCGCCCAAATCAAACTGCAAGGGAGATCAAGAGTTCACTGCCCATCCTGCTCCCAGGGCTTGTTAAGCGGCAGAACAGTCTTGTCGTTCGGCCACATGCTGAAAAGGCCACGCTCATTCAACTCGACGACCTGAATCTCGAAACCCTTGCACCTTTGCGCGATGTTGCGTTTCTCGCTTTGCAAACCAGCCCCGGAAACTACCAGGCCTGGGTTGCCGTGACCGACCTTGCGGATTCAAAAGGATTCGCGCGGCGCTTGCGCAAAGGCGCGCAGGCTGATCTGACCGCATCGGGAGCCACGCGCGTCGCCGGCACCGCAAATTTTAAACGTAAGTACGAACCGGATTTTCCGACGGTCGCTATAGAGGCAGTGACTCCCGGCCGCACTGTTAGCGCTGAGCAATTGGAATCGCTTGGACTAGTGGCTCGTGAACCGGCTGCGCGAGCAGCGCCCCTTCGAGTTTCATCGCGCCGGTCGCGCAACTGGCCCGACTACCAGCGTTGCCTGGAAGGCGCGCCCTTGAACCATTCCCAGACCGGCCCCGACATCAGCCGCGCCGATTTTTTCTGGTCAATGATGGCAGCGCAGCGGGGGTGGGACATCGAGTCCATAGCGGCACGTCTCCTGGAGGTAAGCACCAAGGCACAGGAGAATGGCGATGATTATGCCCGGAACACCGCCGAGAATGCCACCGCAGCGGTGTCCCGTCAGACGGAGAGTCGCGGGCGCTGATTCAGGCGCAACACTTACAGGTTGTAGGCGGCAACCAAATATCACTTGATAGTTGTGATCTCATCCTTATACTCGCGCGGCCAACAACATTTCAAAGGAGGTATTAGATGGCTCAATCCAGCACTCAACGCGTCGATGCGACTGAAGAACCCCAGTTTTCCAGCATCCCTGGCAAGAGGCCCGTGGATAAATTTCACGAAGGCCCAGTCCATGTCAGCATCTTTGAAAACGCCAGTTCAAGAGGCTCTTTTCGCACTGCCAGCTTTGAACTTCGCTACAAAGACAAGCAGGAGCAATGGCAAACCGGCCATAGCTACACTGCTTCCGATCTTAAACACTTGGCAGTGGCAGCAGTCGAAGCCGGTTCTCGGATCGACAAGTGGCAACAGGAGAACAAAGCCAAACAGGGACAGTCCCGCTAAGAACGGTCAGCGATAACCGCTCCGGGCCGCCTGAGAGCAATCCGGCGGCCCTTCTTTTTGCTGTCGACTTCCGGTTGCCCCCCTTCCTTCCCTTTCCTCGCCCCTGACCCTCGCTTTTGACGGCGACCAAAGCAGGCGGCGCTCGCGCGTCAATGACGGATTTTCCCCTGCGCTGCGGCGCATTCCTCGCGAAACAAAATCCTATGACTCGCTCGCTGACGCCGCCTGCTTTCGGGTGCGCCTAAGCGAGGCCGCAGGGGCGGTCTCCGACACTTAAAGGAGGTAGACCATGAGCGACATGGAGTTTTTTGCTTTATACGCCAAACATCAGGGAGCACTTCGCGAGGCGAACGCGATCAACAAAACAACACTGTTTGACGCGCTTGCAGAGGCGGGAATCACCAGAGTCCTTGCAGATTTTGACGGCGAAGGCGACAGCGGACAGATTGACAATATCGCGGCTTATTGCGGTGACGCGGTGCGCGAGATTCCCAACGCGACCCTATCGTTGCAACAGGTTTCCTGGGGAAGCGACAAACGCGATACGCGCCGGGCGACGCTTCCCGAATCCGTTGAGCAGCTCTGCTACGACTACCTAGAGCAGGAACACGGCGGATGGGAGAACAATGACGGGGCCTTCGGCGAGTTCACCTTCGAGGTGGCGGAGAAGCGAGTCGAGCTCGCGTTTAATGCACGGTACTCGGACTCCGTTCATTCCAGCCATTCATTTTAAGGGGGACTCATGGCGCATCCTTATCACCATTCCCTCTCCAGCGTGAAGCAATGGGGCGGCAGTATTGAAGACTACCTCCCCATTCATGACTGGTTTGACGAATCCAAGCGGATCATCGCGGATTTTCGGCATCGGGCGCTGCGGCATCACGCCGAAGGAATCTTCATGTCCCAGACGATCTTCGGCCCGACCGTGACGCTTGTCACCGCCCGCGTCATTCCCACCCGGTGGATAGGCGAGCAGCATGTCCGCGAGGATCTGGGCTTTATTCCCTCCTTCGCCGACTGGGTGAAGGCCATACGGCCGGAGCAGTGGATGGGAAAGGCGCAAAGACTCGATGGCCCTGCCCTACCTGTCCTTATCGCAACGGCGGGAGGAAGCAATGTCTGATTCCCTGCACTCGTCTCTTGCAAACCACAGAGCGAACAGTAAATTGAGTTCTTCAATCAATACGGGAATCATCATGACGTTGCCCATGCACACGCACAGGAAGTGGCCTGCGGCAAAGCCGGTGAAGCCCGACTTCACTAATCAGCTTGATCTCTTCTCCGGCTCAGGAGTAGATTCTCCCTCTCAAGTTGTGCCGCCACTCAGTGGCGGCAGGCTTACCGTGGAGAGCTTCGATGCAAGAGAATCGGCTGGCGAACATGATCCTGCTGCACTGGCGAACCCACCGCCCGCAGATGGTAGCCGAGCTGGAGAGCAGCGGACAGTTGGACCAGGCGGTGGAGCAGGCGGAAGAGAAGGCAGCGGATCAACTGCACGAATTCCTGTCGGTGCGCAAGATGCAGTTCAATCAGGCGTGGGAGCTGGCGATGCTGGAGTGCCTGCTGCCGGAAGAGACTTCCTCCTCGACGATGAACCCGAGCGCAAGCCGTCCCGCGACTTCCGAATAACACCTCTTCACCGCATCGGCCAGGGCAGTCTTCAGGAAAAGGCGCGCGACAACATCGCCGCCATCCACACCTTGAAGAAACTCGAAGGGGAAGGACTCGACGCCACGGATGACGAGAAGGCCATGCTTGCCCGGTATGTGGGCTGGGGCGCTATGTCGGGCGCGTTCGACTCGCACCCGCCGGCCGACTGGAAGCAGACCGCAAAAGACCTCCGCGACCTTCTCACCGAAGACGAATACGAATCCGCCCGCGCCTCCACGCCCAACGCGCATTTCACGTCGCCCATGGTTATCTCGGCGATATGGAACGGCATGCGAAGGGTCGGTCTTCCCAAGGAATCTCAGGTTCTTGAACCGTCATTGGGCGTGGGAAACTTTCTTGGAATGATGCCCGAGGATCTTGCGGAGCGCTGTCACCGCACGGGAGTGGAGCTGGACTCCATCACCGCGCGCATCGCAAGCAAGCTTTATCCGGATTCCACAATATTCGCCAAGGGGTTCGAGGAAACGCCGCTGCCGGATAATTACTTCGACGCAGCTGTCGGCAACGTTCCGTTCGGGGATTACCGCATCCACGATCCTTCCTATCCCCGCCATGTCACGCGGTCAATCCACGACTACTTCTTCGCCAAGTCTCTCGACAAGGTTCGCCCCGGCGGAGTGATGGCCTTTATCACCAGCCGCTACACGATGGACAAGCAGGACGATAAAGTCCGCGCCTATCTCTCGGAAGGAGCGGATCTGATAGGCGCGATTCGCCTGCCCAACACGGCGTTCAAAGCCAATGCGGGAACAGAGGTGACGACCGACATCTTGTTCCTGCGCAAGCGGCAGCCAGGAGAGAAACCATCGGGCCAGCCCTGGCTGAAACTCGAAGCGGTCGATAGCGCGGACGGACCCATCGACGTGAACGAATATTTCGCGAGGAACCCGCAGATGATGCTGGGGCGCATGAAGCTTGAGGGCACCATGTACCGCGGCGCCGAGCCGACGCTGGAAGGAACGCTCACCCCGGAAATCCTCCATCAAGCTATACGGCGCTTGCCGGAAGGCGTCTATATTCCCCGCGACAAGGGGCGCGCGCCTCCTGTGCCGATCATGGAGGCGGAGGCTTTCCAGGGGGTAAAAGACGGAGCCTTCACCGATCAGGGCGGCCGGCTCTTCATTCGCGCAGGCGACAGTTTCGAGCCCGCCAATATCTCCGCCGCCTCGGCGGAACGTGTGCGCGGCATGATGCTTGTCCGCGACGCGGTGCGGCGGGTGTTCAGAACCCAGCTCGACGACGCGCCGGAAGACGAAATCATTCAGGCAAGGCAATTTCTTAACCGCGCCTACGATTCCTACATCCACCGGCATGGGCCGCTTTCCTCGCGTGAAAACCTGAGAGCCTTTGCCGGAGACCCGGATCAGCCCCTCCTGCTCTCACTCGAAATCTACGATGCCGATACCAAGCGCGCGGCCAAGGCCGCGATCTTCGAGCGGCGCACCCTGCAGCGCAACAAGCCGGCCGAGCATGTGGAAACGGCGGCGGAAGCGCTTGCGATATCGCTGAATGAAGCCGGGAGAATCCATTGGCCCCGCATGACGGCCTTGACCTCTCGCACCGAGAAACAGCTCCAGCGTGAACTCGATGATCTCATCTACCGCAATCCGGGCGGCGGCGAGTGGGAGACCGCCGACAGCTATCTGAGCGGCAATGTCAGGCAGAAACTCAGAGCTGCCCAGTCCGCCGCTGTCATCGATCCGGGGTATGTGAGGAACGTCGAAGCCCTCAAGTCCGTCCAACCCCAGGATCTTCTGCCCGGAGATATCAGCGCGCGCTTCGGCTCCTCATGGATTCCCGCAACGGATGTCCGCGACTTCATCGCCGAGCTGCTCGACACTCCCAAGGGCAACGTCACGGTTAACCACTGCGGCGCAATCGCCTCGTGGACCGTCGCGCTCGATGGCTTTGCGCGCGCCAGCGTTTCCAACATTTCGACACACGGCACGCCGCGCGTGAGAGCCGGTGATTTGATCGAGGACGCGCTTAACGGACGCACTCCCACGGTTTACGACCAGCTCGACAAGGACACGCGCGTCATCAACCAGCAGGAAACGCTCGCGGCGCGTGAGAAACAGCAGCAGCTCAAAGACCGGTTCAGCGAATGGATATGGCGGGACGAGGACCGCGCCCACCGCCTAGCGAGACATTACAACGACGCGTTCAACAACCTCCGCCTGCGCAGCTATGACGGATCGCACCTGACTTTCCCCGGCATGAACAAGCAGATATTGCGGGGTGGAGACCTCGATAAGCATCAGAAGGATGCGGTGTGGCGGACGCTTCAGAGCGACAGCACGCTTCTGGCGCACTGCGTCGGGGCTGGAAAAACCTGGGAAATCACCGCCGCCGCAATGGAGATGCGCCGCCTTGGCCTTTCCTCCAAGCCGATGATCGTGGTTCCCAATCATCTCGTTGACCAGTGGGGTGCCGCGTTCCTCATGCTTTATCCCCAGGCCAACATCTTCGTTGCCTGTAAGGAACATTTCTCCAAGGGCAATCGCGAAAAGGCGATGTCGCGCATCGCCACCGGAAATTACGACGCGGTCATCGTTTCGCACCGATCTTTTGAGCTGCTTCCGGTCTCCGATGAACTGTTTCAGCGTTTCGTAGACAAGCAGGTGGATCTGCTGGAAAACGCCATTTACGAGGTGAAGGCGGAAAAAGGCGACAACCGCCGCATCGTGAAGGAACTCGAAAAAGCGAAAAAACGCCTGGTCGCCAAGATAAAAGACCGCGCCGTCCGCGAGACCAAAGACAGGACACTTACTTTCGAGGAGCTGGGGGTTGACCAGATTTTCGTGGATGAATCAGACCTTTATAAAAATCTCGGCTTCGTCTCCAAGATGAACCGTATCGCGGGCCTGCCCAACAGCGAGAGCAACCGCGCGCAGGATATGTTTGTAAAAACTGGCTACCTCCGCGAGCGCAAGGGCGGCAAGGGAGTGGTATTTGCCACCGGCACGCCGATCTCCAACACCATGGCGGAGATGTATACGCTCCAGCGCTATCTCGCGCCGGAAATGCTCGAAGCCGCCGGAGTGGAACATTTCGATGCCTGGGCCGCGAACTTCGGCGAGGCGGTCACCACGCTGGAACTGGCCCCGGACGGCTCAGGCTACCGGATGCATACGCGTTTCGCAAAATTCGTTAACCTGCCGGAACTGCTTTCGATGTTCCGTTCCTTCGCGGATGTGCAGACGGCGGACATGCTCAAGCTGCCCCGCCCCGAGATCGATGGCGGCAAGCCACATATCATCAGCGCGCCCGCATCGCCGGAACTCAAATCCTACGTGCAGACACTTGTCGCCCGGGCCGCGAGTCTGAAGGGCGGCGGTGTGGACCCGCGCGTGGACAATATGCTCAAAATCACTGGCGACGGCAGAAAGGCAGCGCTCGACATGCGCCTGGTCGCCCCGGATGCGGCCGTCGATTCCGAGACCAAGATATCCCGCGCAATAGGGAAGATTTACCGCACATGGGAGGAAACGAGAGAGAAGCGTTCGACGCAGCTTGTCTTCTGCGACCTTTCCACTCCCAATGCCGACAGGTTCAATGTTTATGACGAGATCCGCGATAGGTTAATAGCCAGCGGCATTCCGGCCAAGGAAATCGCCTACATCCACGATGCCGACAGCGACACGCAGAAGAAGGCGCTGTTTGATTCCGTAAATGC
The DNA here is from genome assembly GCA_025357215.1 of Acidobacteriaceae bacterium. Lineage (GTDB taxonomy): Bacteria > Acidobacteriota > Terriglobia > Terriglobales > Acidobacteriaceae > Angelobacter. The sequence goes on from JANXPR010000322.1 coordinate 8,174, forward strand.
GGGACGCATCCGCATCCTGCTGGGATCGACCGAGAAAATGGGCGCGGGAACGAACGTGCAGAAGAGGCTCAAGGCGCTCCATCATCTGGACGCGCCGTGGAGGCCGCGCGACATCGAGCAGCGCGAGGGAAGAATACTGCGCCAGGGCAATGATAATTCGTCGGTCGATATTTATCGCTACGTCACGGAAGGCTCATTCGACGCCTACATGTGGCAGACGCTCGAAACGAAGGCTCGCTTCATTCAGCAGGTGATGAACGGCAGCGTGACGGTGCGCCAGGCCGAAGACCTTGAAGGCGGAGCGCTTACCTACGCGGAAATCAAGGCCATCGCATCCGGCAATCCCGCTGTGATGGAGAAAGTGAAGGTCGATACCGAAATCCGCAAGCTCGACCAGCTCCGCGCCTCACATATCAACCAGCAGCACACTATCCGCTGGCAGGTGAAGAACATCCCCGAGCATATCCGCCGCGCGCAGCAGGCTTTCACGCATATCAATAAGGATAGAGCCACCCGGGACGCCAATGCTTCCGACGACTTCACGATGACGGTCGGCAAACGCACATTTTCTGGAAAGGGAGCCAGAGAGGACGCGGCCACAGCGCTCAACGACGTGGTGATGTCCTGGCGTCACGATGAAACCCCGCAGGTACGGGCGCGATTCAAGGGCTTCGATATCATCAGTAAAGGACACCCTCTCGGACTCGATCACGAACCCGACCTATACGTTAAGGGAGCGCTCTCCTACCGGGTACAGCTCAATACCGATAACCCGGTGGGCACGATGCAGAGCATTGAACATATATTGCGCCACCTTGACCGTCGGGCGGAACAGGAGAAAGAAGAGATCGCACGGCAGGAGAAGGCGCTCGCGGAGTACAAGGCACAGCTTGACCGCCCATTCGAACATGAAAGGCGATTGAAGGAACTGCTTCTGAAGCAGACGGAGATTAACTCTCTGTTGGATCTGGATAAAAATGAACGACAGGTTGCGCAGGACGATCCGCAAACCGAGAAGGAGACGCCCCCGTCTACGTTCGTCGGCCGACTGCAGGCTGAAAACCGTGCCGATGAAGTAGCGCTGTAATCTGGATCATCAGACGCGTCGAAGAAGAATCCGACTGACCAGCAACACCAGATGCAGCCGAAAGGTTGAATCGTCTTCGTCGGAAAGGCCGGGATGAGGACCGGCCGGGTGTAGCCGGCGAAAGAAGGCTTCCATAAACCCGGTCCCCTGCCCCGTCCACTCATTCAAGTCCGCGAGAAAAAACGGCGGGTTCCTATTCGCAAGCCATATCTGCCGCGGATAGCCGGTGGCAGGCAAGGGCGCTCCTCCGGCGAGGCGTTCCGAAATCGAATCGTAAAGGCTTTCGATAAACGAGCGGAATTGCCCGTTGGCGGCGGCCCATTCCCCGCGAGCGTGCGCGGCAATTCGTGGTCCAAGTGCCCTTTTGCCACCACAAACCCATACATATCGAGCCGACCGTGAACCTCGTCATCAGCTCTGGGCAAATCCAACACCTGCGGCAATGTTCTGCGCAGATCGCCCGTCTCAACGGTGAACCCGTCCCGCTCCAGTCCACGTTGCAATGGCGCAAATCGCTGGGTGAAGAGGCCAAAACTGAATGCTGCAGGATATCCATCCATAGATTCGCCAATGGATTTTCTTACCAGGGCTTCGACTATGGCGTCGCTGAGATTCTCGCCGTACTCGCTTTGTGCGTCCGGGTTCGCGATCAGATACTTGGCCAACGCATTTGCCTTGTCCGCTCTCGAACTCCCCGCAACAGCTCTTTCCAATCTGTATCCGAGCAGTAGACGGTCGATTTCCGTGTGTCCCCAATTTGCTATCAAATCCGTCGCGGCAAGAATTGTCCTTCTGGTAAATTGCGGCATCTGCTGAAGCACCTCGCTTGTGCGTATCGAGTGAATAGTTTACGCCCCGCCGTGTTTCCCCGCCTCAAAGCCATCATGGACAAGCTGCAGCACTCGACTTACACTATTGCACGCATACACACGTCAATCAGGGACCTGACCATTGATAAGGGGATGCGAGTGTTCTTGCATGTGCTGATTTATGTTTTGCTCATCCTGACTGTTTTTTCCCTGCCGTCGT
>JANXPR010000311.1 GCA_025357215.1 Acidobacteriaceae bacterium
TGGTTGTTGCCGATGTTGTAAATCTTGTACGGTGCCGCAACTTCGTCGCTTCCCGCCGCCTCCGGGCTCTTGGCCGGAGGCATGGCCATGGTTCGGACCACGCCTTCCACCACGTCATCCACGAATGTGAAATCACGCAACATTTTGCCGTGGTTGTAAACGTCGATCGGCTTCCCTTCAATGATCGACTTGCTGAACTTGAATAGCGCCATGTCCGGACGTCCCCATGGTCCGTAAACAGTGAAGAAACGCAGACCGCTCAGGGGCAGGTCGTAAAGATGTGCGTACGCGTGCGCCATCAACTCGTCACTCTTCTTGGTGGCGGCGTACAGGCTTACTGGATGGTCCACGTTGTCCTTTTCGGAAAATGGCACCTTTTTGTTGGCGCCGTAGACCGAACTGGACGACGCGAATACAAAGTGTGGAACGCGTTTTTTGTAAGCTTCTTCCAGCAGGTTTACAAATCCTACAATGTTGCTTTGCACGTAGAGGTGCGGGTTTTCCAGCGAATAGCGCACGCCGGCCTGTGCCGCCAAATGGACAACCGGTCCAAACGTTTCTTCGCGAAACACGCGCTGGACCCAGGCCAGGTCCGAGATATCACCCTGGGCGAACCGAAAATCGCCGTGCTGGCGAAGAATCGCCAGGCGTGCATCCTTAAGCCCTTCGTTGTAGAAAGAATTCAGGTTGTCGATCCCCAACACCTGATAGCCCAATTGCAGCAGCCGCTGGCTTACGTGGAACCCGATAAATCCCGCGCTTCCGGTCACCAAGACTCTGTTCATCGTATGAAATCTTTCCTTAGCATTGCGTGTCTACTTCACGGGCATACAGCGACCCGAACCAGAAATGGTATCAGGAACTTCGCAAGAACCCTGAACTTACCCCACTATGGCAATCCCTCTGTCATTTGCAGTTCAAGGGCCTTCTTAACACCCAACGACTACGGAGCGAACGCTAGCTCGAGACAGAACAAAACTGCGCGGCAGTGAGAGCAAACGCTGTGGGAAGCAACATCAAACGCCACTTCGAGCGTGAAGTTTCGAGCGCGAAGTAAAGACGGACTATGAAAATCAACCTCTCCTAATATGCAAGCGTTTTCATTGCTCGCTTAACGGACTCCTGGCAAGTTGTTGGCAGCGCTGTAAAGGGCGCAATCACTCTCATCCCAAGTCCTTTGCAAACATCAACATAACTCCGGTTCGCAACGTCGCGTCGCGTCGCTTTCGGCTCATAGCTTCGGCATCACGCTTGCACTTAGTGTTCCCAAAGCCTGGGCCCACGTGTGGGCTGAAGGCGCTGTGCCCAAAAGGTTGAAAACATTTTCTACATGAAGACTAAAACGAATCCAATTTCCGTAGTCAGGGTCCCGCAGGGCAATCATTCTGCCGGAGGAGGCTTGTTTATGCGTTCGCGATTTATTTATCTGATTATCCTGCTGGGTTTGCTGATTGCCAGCCCGGCGTTTGTAGCGGCGCAAAACTACAACATGACGGTGGCTGTGCTGGTGAATTCCACCAATACGTCCGCTTACAACACCAATCCGGCTACGCCCGGCGAGTATCAACGCTACGCCGAAAGATATTTTGAGAATTTCCAGATCCCTTACCAAATATTTGATGTCTCCACGGCCGTGCCTCCTGCCGACCTGAACAGTCGCCAGTTGATCATCGCGGCGCATCGTGGGCTTAACCTTTCCGCGACCTGGCAAAACGCGATCGTCACCGCCGTCCAGGGTGGAACAGGATTCGTTAACCTGGATTCGACCACCAACATCGGTACGGCATCGCACATGGCTTCTATCTTTGGTTCCACCGGTTCAGCCCTGGGCACTGCCGCTACTTCCATCACTGTCGTGGCTGCCATGGCGCCTGGCGGAGCCACTCCGCATTACATCGCCAATCTGCAACTGAAGACACTGGAAGCTCCGGGCGACTTTATTTACAACTACCACGTTGACCAAAACGGAGTTCTGCAGACTACCACGGCCACTGTGCTGCAGAACGCCAGGGGCACAGTAGTCGCGAAGATGGGCAACGATCCACTGCTGACCGCTACTACCTTTGGCGCCGGACGCGCCGTGAACTTCGGCACCATGGATTATCTCCAGGCCGATCGTTTTGGCTTCCTGATGGGCGTGGACGACCTCTTCTGGCGCAGTTTGACCTGGGCGGCACGCAAACCGTTCGCCTTGCGCGGCTATCCCCGGTTCTGGGGCCTGCGCATGGACCACAACGTTGACACCGGCTTTGCCACGCGCATCAAGGAAATGTACAACCCAGCGCTCACCGGCAACGTGGCCGCCGACGGTACCGGCGGTCCGTGGAAGGTAACTCTTTCCGGTTATCTTGACTTCCTGCCTCCTGGCGATCCCTCGCGCGCGACTTTCACTTCAGACATGCGCGCTGGAAAAATCCAATTCAGCCCGCACGGCTTTGCCAGCGTAACCGGTGGGGACCTGTTCTGGTCCGGACTCGATTCGCCTCCTGGACCGATGACCGACTCCGAGTGGCTGACCAACATCAACGCGATTCAGACTTTCGTCCAAGGCAACGGCGGAACAGACACGATTCCCACGGTCTCCAAGTGGTGGCTCGGACACTTCTACGATATTTCTGACAACATGGGTTGGGACTTGTGGAACACCTTCGGCGTTCGTTACATCGGCGCCATGGATAAGCCTGGAACTCCCTACACCACCGATCCTACGCAGCCCACGTTCCTGACGGGACGTTTCAAAGCGCGTCCCTATTGGATTTACCAGCAGCCGCCCAAGCCCGCCGGAGAATTCGCTTCCGACGAAGCTTATTCGTTCTTCTTCGCTGACGATCTCACTATCAACAGCCGCGCCGGCTTGCCCGCGCAGAAATTCTTCCTCATCGGTTCGCGTGCGCTCGACCTGAAACTTTCCAGCGTGCCGGACATTGGCTGGTGCGATCCCCAAGGCAACGGAGCCATTTTCAGTCAGGTCAAGTGGGAATGGTACACCTGGCGGCTCTTCAGCAGCATGGTCCCCGCCGAAATGTTTACCCATGACGATGCGTACTCTGATTGTGTGGACTCGTCGCGCCAGTCGATTATCCAGACCGTTTCCGGTTTCCTGAACACGCACGGCGCGAAACAGGTGTTCATGCAGGACATGGCGCAGTATGTTTACGCGCGCACCAAGTCCACGCTTACCCAGGCCAACTTTAATGGCGCCAACATTACTTATACGTTTACTGGCAAAGCCGCCGATGCCGATGGCAATCTGGTATCAACGCAAATCCTGGTTTTCAACGGTGACACCGAAGGCGTGTGGCAAAACGTTCCGGGCTTTAGCAACGGATTAACTACAACCCTGGCTCCTCCACCGGCGCCGCCCACGGTCGTGTCCGTCAATCCTTCTTCGGGACCAACCAACGGTGGCACCAGCATCACGATTTCTGGTGCGGGCTTTACCAGCGGCTCTGCCGTAACGGTTGGCGGCGCCAATGCAACGGCCATCAGTTTCGTGAACAGCTCAACGCTCATCGCCAATTCACCGGCAGGAGCGCAGGGCTCGGCTGACGTAACTGTGAACACGGTGAACGGATCAGGCACCCTGAAGCTGGGCTTTACTTACATCGGCCCGCCAACGCTTAATCGCATCAGTCCCACGTCCGGTCCCAGCACGGGTGGCAACATCATCAACGTTTACGGAAGTTCGTTTACAGCGAATACGCAGATCACCATCGGCGGAATCGCTGCCACGAACGTGACGTTGATTGACAGCACCAGAATGTCCGCGACCATTCCTTCCGGCGCGATTGGAGCGACGGCTGGAGTCACAGTGAGCAATCCGTTCGGCTCGGCTTCGCTCGCTAACAGCTACGCGTATCTCGATCCCACAACCATCTTGATGCAGGACAGCTTTAACGGAGACAGCCCCACTACGTGGAACGCTTCTCCGCTTGGCCTGGCCAGTGGTTGGACGAAAACTGGCGGCGCGTTTGATTATTCCGGCATTGGACACACGCAGCAATACACCGGCAGTTCCAACTGGGGCAACTATAGCTTTGAAGTGAAAGTGAAGGTGTTCTCTCTGCAAAACTTCCCCGGAGGTGCGCGTGGAAGAGTCAACTTGGCCACCGGTACCGGATACGCAGTGTGGCTCTACCCGGGAACCAGTGCGATCCGCCTGTTCAAAGTAGGCGGATGGAACATTGATTCGCCAGGATTGGTCACGCTGGCGTCTGGTGCGCTGACCTATGACGCCACCAATTTCCACACTCTGCGCATGTCATTCCAGGGCAGCCTGATTCAGGTCTTCTGGGATGGCGTACTCACTCTAAGCGCAACGGACACCTCGAACCTCACTGGCGCTGTTGCTCTGGATGTTTCCAATCAGCACATTCAGTTCGAAGATGCTTTGGTCACCGGAAGCATATCCACCGGACCAATCGTGACCAGTTTGTCTCTTGCTCCGGCCACGATTTCCATGTCCGCCACCGGAAGCACACAACAACTTACGCTGACCGCCAACATGTCTGACGGTACAACGCAGAACATCACCAGCGCTGCCGGCACCACGTACGGCTCGAGCAATACCGCAGTGGCCACGGTGAGCACCGCGGGTCTGGTCACGTCCACGGGGACGGGATCGGCCACCATCACCGCGTCCAACGGAGGGTTCTCCGCTACGTCCAGCGTATCGGTCAGCATCGCCGGTCCGGGCATCACGCGGATCAGTCCGCCGCGTGGGTCCACGGCAGGCGGCGATCGGATGGATATTTATGGCTCGAACCTGAGCGTGAATACCACGGTCACCATCGGAGGTCAGAATGCGTCTTCCATTGCCGCGGCCTCTGATGGCAGCCGCATGACAGTTACTGTACCGGCCGGTACTGCGGGCGCTGCGAACCTGGTAGCCAGCAATCCGGGAGGCGGCAGCACTACTCAAACAGGCGCTTACACGTACCTGGCGCCGGCGTCGATCCTCTTCCAGGATTCGTTGAATCTTGCTTCGCTTTCCAACTGGACGGCTTCACCCATGGGGCTGTTCGGAAACTGGTCGGCATCGCAGGATCTCGCAGACTACAACGGTGGCGGTCACACTCAACTGTTTGCCGGTAGCGGATCTTGGACGGATTACATCGTGAGCGCACGGTTCAATGTGTTCACGATCAGCAACTACCCTGGCGGCTTGCGAGGACGCGTCAACTTGGCCACTGGCGCCGGTTACGAAGCCTGGATCCTGCCGAACTCCAGAACGATTGCTCTGTATCGCACAGGTGGTTGGTCTATTGATAGTCCAGGATTAACTGGTCTTGGTTCCTTCACCGTTACGAACATGGATCCCAATGTGTTCCACACGCTGTCGCTCAGCTTCAGTGGAACGCAAATCTCCGTGATCTACGATGGCGCCATCATCATCCAGACCACGGACGCAAACCTGGCCAGTGGCGCTATCGCCCTGGATGTGAGCAACCAGCACATGCAGTTTGACGACATAATGGTTACCGTGCCGTAAATAAGCCCGAGCGTCTCCTCGGCGGGAGACGCTCGGGCCTTTCCCGGTATGCGGTGCTATAGGGATTTAGATTTATTTTTTCAGACGCGCCATGGCTTGAGCATAGTCGGCCACCAGATGGGGGCGGGCGTAACGCTGGATTGTTTCGTCACTGGCAATACGTTGTTCAACCGCACCAGTCTCGGCCTTCTGCGAACTTAGACGTCCGAGAAGCGTCTGGATCGCCGTTTGATCGCGGTAGTCCACGCACCAACCCGCTTTGGTTTCCTGCAGAAAGCGGTCAACTTCACCGCCTGCGGGTGAAAGCGCGATGACCGGTTTGCGTGCCACCAGGTATTCATACAATTTGCCCGGCAAGCTGATGTCATTCGTCATGGTCACCAGCAGGCAGTCAGTTTCTTCCATGGCTTTGAGCGCTTGCGTCTGGGGCATAAAGCCCAGCTGCTTGATGTCACTCTTGCGATTTTCGAACTGCCGTTGCTCGGCGTCTGTGATGCGTCCAATGAAGCGGGTTTCAATCCGGTCGCGCTGTTCCGCGGGGAGCGCATCCAGGGCGTCCATATAAAACTGCGGAGATGACGTTTTGTAAGCCGTGCCCACGTGGGTGATCACCAGCTTGTTCGTTGCGTTGGGCCGCGGATGGAAATCCGTGAAGGCTTCCGGATCGAAACCGTTGGAGATGCAGGTGAACTTTTCGTCGGGCTGCTCAGGATATCGGCCACGGATTTTCACCAGCGAAGTGGCTGCCACGGCCACCACCAGATCAGCGGACTCGATCGTGTTGCGTTCAATTTCCGTTGCGCGGCGGCGAGCATGATCGCCGCTTTGGTATTCAAAATCCTTAAGGTAGAAGCTGAGCCATTCATCGCGGAAATCGGCAACGTACTTAAGGTGAGGGAAGCGTTGCTTCAAAGCGTTCCCCACAAGAAAAGCGGAGAAGGGAGGAGCTGTGACCATTAACGTATCAATTTGGTGGCGGCGAATCACCCGCGACGCCGCCCGGAACGCAAATGGATACCACAAGACTTCCGGTTCGGGAGAAAGCACACGACGGATAGCGCGCGTGGCCAGCGATTTCAAGCCACCTGGTGCTGCCGGCGCAGACGTTGTTTCTCCGCCATCAGGCTTGGCTGCCGGTTCCGGTTTCTTGTTGCTGTCGTCCTTCTTGCGGCGGGCGAGCCAGTTCCAGACTGTGTGGCGCAACCAGAAAGGAGCTTCTGGCGTAAAGGCATTGTGCACGTGGACGCATTCCGGCACGCGCTTGCATAATTCCGGATCGAACACCGGCGCGGCGGCATTGCTGGCCCGTAGCACGTGTACCTCAACGCCAGAATCCGGCAGATACCGCGCCAGGCTCAAGGCCCGTTGCACTCCAATTCCCCCGGCGGGAGGAAAAAGATAAGAGATGATCAGAATGCGCGAACGCATAGGCCCAGTGACAACCGGATCGGATTTGGATTGTTCGACAGGACTCGACATCTAAAGAATAGTTCTCCGGTTCGCTGATACTGAAAGCACGTTGAGTTCCATTTTCGTCCGGCAGTACCTTTGACGATAAATCAAATCGCAGCAGGCCTGTGGCGCGATTTCTACGCCGCGCTAAATGCACGGATATAATCTACAGGCAGACTCGGTCTGTGAAATCAAAAAGATCGCTGGCTTTGCCTCAAAAACAAAAGCGGCGCAAAAACGAGGAGCCCAAAATCGAGACCATCCGCATTCTGTGTGTCGGCGGCGCCCGGCCCAATTTCATGAAGCTGGCGCCGTTGTTCCGGGCTTTTTCCAGGCATCCGGAGTTTTCTCCTGCTTTGATCCACACCGGCCAGCACTATGACGAGAAGATGTCCGGCCAATTCTTCACCGAGCTTGGCCTGCCCGCGCCGCTCTACAATCTGGAAGTTGGATCGGGTTCGCACGCGCAGCAGACCGCCGAGATCATGAAGCGCTTTGAGCCTGTTGTGCTGCAAGAGAAACCGCACGCCGTACTGGTGGTGGGCGACGTAAACTCCACGGCTGCATGCGCGCTCGTCGCCAAGAAGCTGAACGTCGCGGTGATTCACGTGGAAGCCGGTTTGAGAAGTTTTGACCGCTCCATGCCGGAAGAAATTAACCGCCTGGTCACTGACGCGATCTCCGATCTTCTACTGGTGACCGAGGAAAGCGGCGCGCGGAATCTTGAACACGAAGGCGTCGCCGCGGAAAAAGTTCAATTCGTTGGCAACCTGATGATCGATTCTCTCTTTTTCCAGTTGGAGAAATCAAAAAGTTCGCCAATCCTTGACCAGCTAGGAATGCGCGGGAAGCGCTTTGGACTGGTCACCCTGCACCGGCCTTCCAACGTTGACGATTCCACCCAATTGGAACAGCTCTTGCGTGTGCTGAAAGAAATTGCCGCCGACGATCTGCCGTTGTTTTTTCCCGTACATCCCAGGACGCGGTCGTGCCTGGACTCCCAGCAACTCCCTAGCGCGATTCACTTGCTCGAGCCGCTTGGCTACACGGATTTTGTCGCGCTCATGTCGCAAGCGGCCGTGGTATTGACTGATTCCGGTGGAGTGCAGGAAGAAACAACGGCGCTCGGCATTCCATGCCTCACTCTGCGCGCCAACACCGAACGGCCCATCACTATTGACCAGGGAACGAACCGCTTGGCCGGAACGTCGTACGAAACGATTCTGCGCGCATGGCAGGAGTTGAAAAAGAATCCGCCGAAAGGCAAGGCTCCGCAGTTCTGGGACGGTCATGCCGCGGAGCGTTGTGTGCAAGCGATCCGCCAAGCGCTGGCTACAGCCTGATCCTATTCAATCTTACTTAACGATCAACGTAATGGTAGTAGCGTGAGTTTGGCCGCCGCCTGTGCTGTTGATGGTCAACGAATAACTTCCAGCCGGAGTGCCGCCGGCACCCAATGAATTGCTGGCGGTATTGGTTCCTGTCGATCCGCAACCAATCACAAACAACATCATCGCTAGTGCGGGCACGGCAAAGCTCCAGCGAGAGCTGGATTTCTTCGCTTGGATTGCTAGCGCCCCGAACAGGGCGGCGAGCAACGCAAAGAGAAGAAGCCTTGTTGGCGGAAGTTTCAGAGCAAAAGGAACCGCTGTTGCATGAGCGGTGGAACTTACCGTGACCTGCGCAGTAGCTCCGCTGGCGCCGGGTGTCACGGTGCCTGGCGATATGCTGCATGTCGATCCTGTGGGCGCTCCGGAACAAGTCAACGTCACCACTTGATTGAATCCGCCTGCTGGCGCCACGGTCAGTGAAAACGTCGCTGTCTGTCCGGCGGCGATGGTGGCCGAACTCGGCGATGTCGAAACAGAAAAGTCAGGAGTCGGAGAGGTGGTCCCGCTGCCGCTGAGCGTGACGCTGTGCGGGCTTCCCGGCGCGGTGTCCGTAATCGTCACCGATCCCGATCGCGCTCCAGTTGCCGTAGGCTTGAACGTTACGTTCACTGTGCAGCTTGTGCCAGCGTTCAAAGCCGTGCAGTTGTTGGTTTGCGCAAAGTCTCCTGAAGCCGCAATGTTGCTGATCGTAAGCGCGGTGTTCCCGTTGTTGCTGATGTTGAAACTTCTGGCCACACTGGTGGTGTTCAGCTGTTGCGCGGAAAACGTAATGCTGGAAGTGGAAAGTGCCAGCAGCGGACCTGTCGCGGTGCTGCAGGTGCCGTTCGGCGGAGCAATTCCCGAGCCTCCGCTAAACTCGTAAGCTCCTATGTCAAGCACGCCCACAGTGGTGCGGCCTTCCGCGCATGCTGGGTGAACATACTGAAATGTGGGTGCCAAAGAGAAAGCTCCGTCCGCGCCGGGATCAACACCGGCGTTAATCGCCGCTGAACCAGACAGCAGGTGATAGTCGAATCCGGCAGAGTTGGCGAAGCTCGCATTCCCTACAAAGTTGTTGGCTTGAATCGCCGACGCCTGGTTGGTGACCGTGCCGGGACCGAAAAAGATATTGTTTTTGATGACCACCGGCGACGCACCGAGCGCGGGCGAGATGAAGGTGCCTGACGCTGCATCATTGGCGAACGTGTTGTTGATCACGAACATCTGCGTGCTGGGGTTCCCCGGATTTGCTCCTTCTTCCAGGTAAGCAATGAACGTGGAGTTGTCGTTCGCAGGACCTTGCTCAATCACGTTGCCAATCACGTAAGCAAGTCCGCCATTCGGGATATCAATCTGGTAACTCGACGTTCCGGTAGCTTCGTCGCTGAAGCGGTTGTACGTGACCACGTTCTGCGCTGCGCGGGTCTTGAGCAGGTGCCCGATCTTGGCGTGGTGCGAATAGTTGTAGCGGAAAATCAGTTTGCCAATGTTTCCGATGTAAACGTTGTGGGACTGGCCGTCGCCAAAGCCGTTGAACGCAAATTCCGAAAACTCAATGGTGACGGTGCTAGTCAACGACGCGTCGGTAAGAATACCTTCTTCGTTGTCGTGAAAATAACAGTTGCGCACCGTAAGGTTGTCGCCTTGCTGTCGAATACCTACGCCGTTGTGGTCCACCACCGTGGCGCCGCTGAATTCAATGTTCTCCACGGTCGTGTTGGTTCCGGAGATTACCCAAATGCCTTTGCCCTGGGAGTTCTGGCCACCGGCGTCAATGTGCGCGCGTGCGCTACCCACACCTTGGATGGTGAGGTTATTGGTGGTCCAGGCGCAAACGTCCCCAACGTATGTGACGCTCGAATCTATCTGGATGGTATCGCCCGCCGCCGCTGCGGCGATGGCTGCACAAGGCGCCGCGAAAGGTTTGCCAGGTCCAACCTGCAAAATGGCCGCGTGACTGGGAATAGCCGTGGCTGCAAAGGCAGCCAGAAAAATCAGGGGTAATAGACTTCTTTTCATTTTGACTTGACTCGCGTCTCAAACTTGGGACTTCACTCAAGGAGTTGCGTCGACGTGGCTCTGCGATAAACGCGCCTTCTACGCCCGCACTTACGGACGGAGAAGGACGTTGCTGGCGATCAGTTGCACGCCCGTGGGCGTGGATTTAAAGAGCAGACCGCGGACGGAAACTTTCTGTCCGGCCTGTACCGGTCCGGTGGCGGACGCGAATCCGCTGAAAGTGGTGACGCTGCCGGTAGTCACCGTGAGCGTTGCCGGCCACACCGTGCCTGCGGCCGTGGTGATCACAAATGAGTTGCTTCCCACGGATCCTATGGTTCCGTCCACCGTTCCTTGCTTCAAAATCACCTGGTCGGCCACGGCCGGGTTGGTTGCGGGACGCACTCGGATTTCCAGGGTTTGTCCGGCCATCATGTCCGTGGCTGCGGCGAACCAGCACGTAGGACAGGTGACCAGCGGCGCGAGCTCTTGCACTTCAACCTTGAATT
>JANXPR010000428.1 GCA_025357215.1 Acidobacteriaceae bacterium
ACGCTGGTGGACGCCATGCTTCGCCAAAGCGGCGCTTTCCGCGCCAATGAAGCCGTCGTGGAACGCGTGATGGATTCCAACGACCTGGAGCGCGAACGTGGCATTACGATTTTAGCCAAGAACACGGCCATCTGGTATCACGACGTAAAGATCAACATCGTGGACACCCCAGGCCACAGCGATTTTGGCGGAGAAGTGGAACGCGCCTTGAAAATGGTGGACGGCGTAATGCTCCTGGTAGACGCCAGTGAAGGTCCGTTGCCGCAGACACGCTACGTCCTCAGCAAGGCCTTGGAAGCCGGCCTGCCGCCGGTGGTGGTGATCAATAAGATTGACCGTCCGGACGCGCGCGCACAGGAAGTTCTGAACGAACTCTACGATCTCTTCATTGATTTGGACGCGCACGACGAGCAGCTCAATTTTCCCGTGCTGTTTACCAACGCCAAGACCGGCACGGCTTCTAACAAAATGGATGTCCCCGGCGAGGACCTGCGTCCGCTGTTTGACGCCATTCTCAAGACGACTCCGCCTTCCGGCGGCGATCCTGCCAACCCGCTGCAGATGCTGGTAGCCAATCTTGACTACAGCGACTACCTCGGCCGCCTGGCGATTGCCCGCGTGTTCAACGGAACGCTCAAAAACGGCCAGGAAGCCGGCATCGCCAAACTGGATGGTTCGCTGCAGAAGTGGAAGATTACCAAGCTGTTCTCGTTCAGCGGACTCAAGCGCGTGGACATTGATCAGACCGAATGCGGCGACATTGTGGCCATTGCCGGTATTGAAGGCATCAGCATCGGCGAGACCATCACCGAAGTCGAAAACCCCGCGCCGCTGCCGCACATCGTGATTGACGAGCCAACCATCGCCATGCAGTTTTCGGTGAACACTTCGCCGTTCTCGGGACGCGACGGTACCTACGTGACCTCGCGCAACCTGCGTGAACGCCTGGAAAAAGAACTGCTCACTAACGTATCGCTGCGCGTGGAAGATTCCGGCACCACGGACACGTTCAAAGTTCTGGGCCGCGGCGAATTGCAGCTTTCCATCCTGATTGAAACCATGCGGCGCGAAGGTTTTGAACTGGCCGTGGGCAAGCCGGAAATCGTAACCAAACGCATTGACGGCAAGCTGATGGAGCCGCAGGAAAAACTGATGGTCGATATTCCGGAAGCATTCATCGGCGTGGTGATTGAGAAGCTCGGCTCGCGTAAGGGCCAGATGCTCAAGATGCACAACCACGGCTCTGGCCGCGTGCGTCTGGAATTTACCATCCCCAGCCGCGGCATGATCGGCTTGCGTTCAGAACTGCTCACTGATACGCGCGGCACTGTGATCCTGAACTCGCTCTTTGATGGTTACACCGAGTGGCTGGGAGAAATCCCGCACCGTATGACCGGAGCTCTGGTTTCTGACCGCAACGGCCACTCCACCGCTTACGCGCTGTGGAGTTTGCAGGAACGCGGCGTGCTCTTTGTCGGCGCCGGCGTGGAACTCTATGAAGGCATGATTGTGGG
>JANXPR010000330.1 GCA_025357215.1 Acidobacteriaceae bacterium
ACCGGGCCGATGATGACCGGAATCACTGAGCCGTAGACGGAGCTGTTGACGCGGACTCCGTTCAGCACTTGCGTATTAGCTGCTGGTGTTTTAGGCGTTTTGTGTCCGAGGAGCATTCCCATTATTTGCCGCCTTTGAGACGGAAGAACCGACGAGGTTTGCCGCGCAGAATGTCTTCATTGCCGTGGGTTGCTATCACACCGCGCATCTCGGTAGCGTGAATCACGTAATCGGGCCAGCGCACGACGATGGCGGAATGCATCCATCCGTGTGAAGTTTTGTAGAGAGCCAGGTCACCGGGTTGCACTTCGTTCTCGGTGATCTCGTCGCAGTACTGGAGGATGACATCAACGTACTCGGTGCCCTGTGGTACGACGGTGCTGTAACCTTGCCGTATAGTGACCTGCGAGAGCACTCCTGCTCCCTCGGTGACTCCGATCAAAAGTTGGGCACAGTCTACCCCTGCACCCTTAACGCGAGCGTGCGGGTGATATTTCGTGCCGAGCCAAGACGTGGCCTCCGTGATCAGTGAGTCGATTTGTTCTTTGCTCAGCATTACGATCCTGTTCCGCTCAGCGCAGCTGGTGGGCCGGGGACGTTCGGCATTCCACCAAAGTTATCCAGATTGCTGAACTTGAATTCGCAAGTTGCTTTCTGCCCATCGCAGCCAGGGAACAGGTCAAACGTGTCGCCCACGGCGAGTTCTAGAACGAATGGTGCCAGCTCAAGATGCGTGGAGTCCGTCTGCTTGTTGACTGTGATATGCCAGCCCGTTGCTTCGCCAGAAGTCGGGATGATGTAGCCTCTCGAATACGGAAGAGAGTCGTTGCCGACCGAGCCGAGAGCCGAAGCCAGAACGATGTTTGTCGGAGTACTGCCCGAATACACGGTGCAGTGAACAACAAAGGTAGAGGGAGTCAACTTACATCCCCTGTCAAACAGCGTGAAGGGGCAACCCGCGCAAACGACGCGAATCGGCCACGGCTTGAGACCGAGGTATCCCATGTCCGCGCACTTGAAAACCGCGTGTGTGCTCGCGAAACTTGGGATCGTTATTTGTCCGATGAACACCGTCTTGGAGGCCGCGATGGTCGTTTCCTTGTCCAACGGGCCTTGGGCACTCGGGAGGGCAAGCGATGCTGTGACAATTTTCACTGTGGAACGCGTGAATAGCTTCGCGACCCAGAGCATTGGCTTGGTCGTGCCGGGGAACAGAATGCTGGTGGATGCGGTCAGCGTGATGTCGATCTCGCTCACCGTGTTGGGTTCGGATTTGATGTAGCCGCGTTCCCACTTCCCGTATTTCGTGGCGTAATAGGTGTTGCCCCCGGTCACGATGTCCTGCTGATGCGAGGTCGTCCGCAGCACCGTCCCGGTGGGCAGTGTGATTGTGAAGAGGTCGGATTCGTATTTATTGAAGAGAGTTAGGTCGCTCATCTAATCACGCTCTCAAGTTCTAAAGTTGACAGCATCCATGCTCCCTCGATGAACAACGTCAAGTCCGCCAGGGAGTCTTGCTTGAAGCGAAGCAAATACTGGAAATCACCAGACCACGCCAGAACAGCCGCCGCCGCCGGTGCGCTGACGAATGTGACAACACCCTTGTCATCGATGGCGTAGTCCGTGGTTGGAGTCTTTGGAGTACCGTTGATATAGATCGTCGGGGTGCCTACAACGTTTTGCACCCATTCAAAGCTGGCACCTACGGGCCGCGTCAGCTGGAAGACCTTGGATGTAGCATCGCCAGCACCGAACTGGTAATTTGTGACTTGGTGATCGCGAGGGTCCATGAACGTGAAGTTCCCCGCTCCACCCTTGGCTTCCATAAACAGACCGAGCAACAGCGCAATGTTCGACGTGGGGTCGTCAATCCGGCCCGTGAGCAACGGGACAGTCATTTTGAAATCCCAGACCGGGGTGCTCATGTTCGCGACGTAGACATTCCCTTGGTTCGCAGCAGTCTCCTGCGGAGTAGTGTTGAACCTCGGGGTCTTGCGCATTCCCCATGCCGGACTGATAGTGATGTTTGCCATTAGTCCAACCCCAAGCCGCGCCTTCTGGCGTGGCTACGCAGAGCGCGATCCACCGCATTCTCCATAAACCTCTCAAACTCTTTTGCTGATCCACCGGGCGGAACATGCACCGTGGGATTGATGACGATAGATTTAGGCCCGCCGTCGGATTTGGCCGATGTCGCGTTGCCCGTGAATGCCCGGTTCTCATCGCGTGTCAAAACGCGCTCACCGGGCGTCAGCATCGCAGGGACGATGTCGCCGTTGCCTGTGCCAGGAACTACGCCTCCCCGGTTCATCAGCATCGCCCCGGAAGCCATTCCCGTCATGCCTGCGATGATCCCTTCGAGGGACGCGCCAACAGCCTCTCCTGCGGGAGGCGGTATGGTGGCCATCGCCAAAGCGTTAGCCTGAAGCCCAAGGGCCGTCATAGTCCCAGCCGTGCTGGCGGCATCCTTAGCCTTTCCTAGATGCTTGACCGCGTACATCATGAGCTGGGACTCTTCGTACTGAAGGGCCATCATGATGAAGCCTTGGACAGCGTTCTGGACTAAACTATGCAAGTCCATCTTGCCTGTCATAGCAAAGTTGCCCAGGGCGTTGTTCATTTCGCCGACGCTGCGTTTGAACTCGTCGGCCACTTTGATCTTCCACTGCTGACCGTCCTGGATCATCTCGTGCATCGTGGCGCGCATCACGGCACCAAGCACGCCGCTGCGCCGCGCTTCCTCGTCTATGTCGTGCTGACGCTGAAGAGAAAGCTGGTGAATAGCCGCTTGGACGTTCTTCGCCGCGTCGCCCGTGAGCTTGTATTGATCGCTCAGGCGATTGAGATTCGCGATCTCTTTGTCGATTTGCGCGATGTTCCGGTTGCCCTCGCCCTGTATGAGGGCGAGATCAGCGAGCAATGCTTTGTTCTTCTGAGCAGCTAATGCAACGGCCTTATCGGATTCTTTCTTGGCCTCGGCCTCCTGCTTAACCTTCTGCCCCTCTTCCCACTTATACAGAGCCTCAAGAAGCTTCTTCTGCGCTTCCATGGTCTTGACGTAATCGTTAAGGATCTGGACGTTGTGCGCCGTCTTCAGAGCCGTCTCCTCGCTCTGGATTTTCTTTTGCAGATCAGAATGCCCGGCCTCCAGCTTCTTGACCTTCTCAAGGTGCGCCATCTCCACTGCATACTGTTTGTCAAGAGCGCCTTGCTTGAGCTGAATGAGTCGCTCAGCAGAAATCTTCCCTTGCTGGAACTGCACCTCGTAAAACGCGATGGCTTCTTTTGTCTTGGCATCCGAAACCTTCTTGGTTTCAGCCCACTCTTTGTCAAGATTGTCAATATTGTTGTGAAGTGCCTCTAACGCTTTGGCCTTCTTGTCCTCGGCAGCATAGGCGTCCTGGGCCGCTTCCCTTTCCACTTCCGCCCGGCTCATCAGAGCCATTTTGCCAAGGACATCTTGCTTGTCCCGTAGGTCCTTCTCGTTGTCGCTGCCTCTATGGATTTGGACATCCTTAAAAGTGCCGCCGGTGGCTGGGTTGAAAATATCCATCTTGCCGCTCGACAGTGCTAAGTCCGTCTTCTTACGCTCAAAATCGACACGCTCGCTCCACCGGGTGTCCAGTTCCTTCCTGGAGGCGGTCAGTCGGTCCTTCGTCGCGGCATCTTCGGTTAGCTCTATGTCCTGCGTCAGCTTTCTGCGCTTCTCAGCATAATCCGTGTAGCCCATGATCATGTCCTGAGACAGGTTACGATGCGTGATGAACAGCTGAGCCAGTAAATTCTGCTTCTGGGTCGCGAATAGCTCCGCCTCTTTGTCGATGTCCTTCTGGATGGAATGGGCTAACTCATCAGCGGCCTTCTTAGCCTCCAGGATCGCGATCTTCGCCCCGTTCTGTGCTGGCTGGCCCTCTAATGCCCTGATGTGGTCCTGAATCTTTAGTCTGGAGATCTCTAGGGTGTCCGTGTGCTGGCGAGTAGTGCTGATAAGATCGAGAATCTTCTCTTTGTTCTTCTCTACTTCCTCAGTGTGCTTCTGGGTCTTCTCCACAAGCTCAAAGATGGCCTTACCGATGGCGAGTACGGCGAGAAGAGGGAACGCCAATTCCATGGCCGCGCCCAAGATAGGCATCTGCGCGATAAGAGCTGTAACGTGACGAGGGATGTGGATGCCGATCAACTCGTCCATGACCATCATACCGCCACGGGCCGAACCAAACTCCATGCCGTTGAAAGCATCCTGGATGCCCTTCGCGTTACCACGGGCGAGCTTCTCCGCATTAGCGAGCGGGCCGGTGAAGGTGGCTGTATTCGCCTCCAGATCGACAATCAGCTTTCCGACATTTGGCATTTACGACTCCGGAAACATCTCTTCAAACAAACTCGTTACTTCTTCTTTCGTATAGCGACCACCCGACACAATTCGATCAATGAAAAACTCCGCCTTGCCCTCTGGCGCGTTCTTGTTGCCGAACAGGGCGATGAGGTTCTGTCGCAACTCTGCGAACTTATCTTCCTCGGCTGCTACGCCCACATAATCCAGCGGGCCTCGCCAGCTATTACCCCCGGCTTTCGCCACGGCCAAGTTATGCGCCGTGCTCGCGCCGATGCCTTCCAGATATTTCTGGTAGCGAAACTCCACCAGTCGTCTTTTCCGCAAGGCCGCGAACATTCCCGGTGTCAGTTGCCCGAACTCTGGCAGCGACAAACCCAGGTCATACCTCGCGATTGCCCAATACTCTTGCCAAGTCGTCGGCTCTTGCTCGATGGGGTTTATTACACCGGACTTGGCTGGTTTTCCCCCGCTTCTGTCTTCTTATATGCCTCCAAGCACCGCTCCAAGAACTTCGGATGGCATAGCTCTATGAGAGCCGCGAAAATATCGGCGTAATTAGCCGGGGGTATCCACTCCCGGACATTTTCCAGCGTGACCTCGGGGTGGTACTTCAGCATGGAAGCCCACAAGATGACGGAGAGGTTGGCAGCAGATAGCTTCTGCCAGTTGAAGGGAACGGCGAAGTTGATGCCGGTGACGCCTTCAGCTTTGATGATGGTGTCAAAATTCAGCACGAGGTTGTAGGTTTTTGCACCCTCGGCAGTCTTCAACTCAAGAGTGAGGATGTTTTCAATCGCTTGTTCTAATGTCAGCATGGATTCCTCCGACGGCCCGGTAGGCACGGAGTCTGTCTATGAGTGCTCCGTGCCTTACGCAAAGGGCCAGACGATTAGGCGAATGCAATCAAGCCGCTGGAAATCTTCAGCTTGGCAGTGAACTCCGCAGCCTTTGTGATCTCGTGTGTGCCGAGGTTCCACTCCAACAGGATTGCCGTGAAGGTGTAGGTCCCGAGAGCATTGGGAAGAACCACCTCATAGACATGCGGGGTGAAGTCAGCCAGAGCCTGAAGAGCAATCTGGGACGCGTTGCCTGGGGCGTAGAAGCCCTGCACGGTCACTTCGCCGTTGTCCTGAATCGTGGCAATGAACTCTTTGCTGCGATTGGGAGAGTCCATTGCGGTGACTTCCGCGTCGCCGATCTTGATTGTAGGCATGGTGACTTTGTGTACCTTGTCCACTGCGAGGTAGGTGAGGGGTGAAGGTGAGGATTGATATTTGAACTGGAGGCCGTAGCCTGAAAACGCTGTTCCGCTCGTGATGATTGTCCTTGTGTTATCCGGGGCCGTATCTTCCACAGTGTTAGGGGTGCCGTGGTGTTCACCCTTCTAGTAGGTATTCAGATAATTGGTTTTTGCGAGAACTTAGGATTCGATGTAGCGGAATGTCACTTCTAGGCAGCGGCGAAACACAAACCCAGTAGCGGAAGACCCCGGCT
>JANXPR010000455.1 GCA_025357215.1 Acidobacteriaceae bacterium
TTGCTGCGCAACATCATCATTCAGGACGTTCGCCGGGTGGCCGGAACGCGGGAGAATCCCCACCGCATCCCGATGATCATCTTCGACGGCAAAGGCGACCAGGAGTTCCTGAGCAGCCTGCTCCCGCACATTGCGACGGCCGGACGCATGTCACAGCTCCGCATCCTTGATCCGTCACGGCCTGACATCTCCGCTCGCTACAACCCGTTCTATTCCAGGGATGACTCATACCAGGAGCGAGTGAACTTCATCTTTGAGTCCTTTGCGCTGAGAGAAGACTTTTTCCACGGCCATCAGGCCACTTACTTGAGCGACCTAGCACGCGTGCTTTGGCATACCGGAAAGCGCTTCAACATTCATGATGTGCTGGTCATGGCGCTCGATCCCCAGGTCATGCGCGATCAGATCCAGGAGGCCAGATACCGCATCGAACATCTTTCCGGCATCAGCCAACAGCAGCGGATGAACCTCGAGATGTCGGTCCGTAACCTGTTTCAGTCGTTCCAGGACCGCGAACGGGTGCCCAAGATACAGGGACTGCTGAACGAGCTGATGACCTTCCTAGAAGACGATCTGTCGATCATTACCGGTCCTTATGAAGACCTGCTCACCCTCGATGACATCATCGACCAGGAACTGATTCTGTTCGTCTCCTTGAACGTCAACCGGAACTCGCGGGCCATCACGGCGCTGGGCCGGATGCTGCTCCAGAACCTGCAACTGATGGTCGGCAAGCGCTACGAAAACCAGCGGGAACGCCGCCGCGAAGGCCGGCCCATGGTCAGCGTGATCCTCGACGAGTTCGCTCCCTTCGCGTATCCGAACTTCGCCCAGATCCTGCAAACCGCGCGCGGCACCAACACCGGCTTCCTGTTTTCTCTCCAGTCCGTCTCGCAGTTGCTCACCGTCAGCCGGGGCTTCCGTGATGACGTGTCCTCCGCGCCGAACACCATCATGCTGATGCGCACCCGCGACGAAGAAACCGCCCAGTATTTCCTCAAGGCGTCCTCCCGGATCACGGGCAAGAGACGCACCCTGACCGTCCAGCAGACGGGGCTTTTCCAGAAGAAGTATGAGGAAACCGGATTCGGCAGCGAGACAGAGATTCGCGAAACCCGCTCCCACGAGGAACACATCAAGAACCTGCCGGTGGGCCAGATGGAAATCCTGATGACCGATAACCGGCTGGGCACGCTGCATTCTCATCTGCATGTGCGCCGGCCATCTGAGTTTCATTTACCGGGCATGGAATCGGCGCTCTATCCCCGCGTGACCACACCCAATCGCCTGTCCCAGGGAGCCAACCTGCGCTTCAAAGATTCCGGACTGGCGCGGCGGTATTCCCGCATTACTGGGCGTGCCGGTCTGGTGGGTCAGCCATGAAGGTACCCAGCCAAATTGCCTTCGCGGTATATCTGTTGGCAGTTACTCTTTCGGCCTCACAGCGGCCGCGATCCAGCTACGATCCCGCGCAACTGCACGCCAAGGCACAGCGCGACAGCCTGATCGACTTTGTGTTGAAGCACATCAATCCCGCCGACCAAGACTACGGCCAATGGATCGAGCAGGCACGTAAGAACGTCATCGAAGCCGGCCTCGACAGCATGCCCGGGCTCCTCTCGATTGCGCTCCTCTTTGTTTCCTTCACGGTCATCGTTCACCAGAACCGGGAACGCGGTCACCGCGAGATCATCGCCGCGCGTTTCCTCGCCTGGTACCACAACGAACTGGTGCGGGCCCGGGAAACTGCCCGGGAAGCCATCGCCAGAAACCAGCGGTTGAAGAAGATCATCGACGAATATGCCGAAGCGGAACCGGCACCGAGAACGGCGCAACCCGCGTCCAAGTCTGGGCCTTCCGCTGCCGGCAACGGCGCAGCCGGCCATGCCCTGGCAGCGCCTAAGACGACGCCAGCCGCAAGCCGCGATCTGGTGACCGAGATCAATCAACTGCGTCAAAAAATTGAGGCCCAGGCAGATACCGAGAAAACGCTGCAGCAGAAGATCAGCCAGCTTAACAACCGCGTTCAGGAAGAAAAGCAGAAGAACCGCGCTCTCAAAGGGGAGTGACTTGAAGTCCGAGGCAGCAGAAAGGGCAGGACAAGATATGTCGGATAAAGACGCACAGAACGATCTGGTCGTTGAAGTCATGAAACTGCTTCAGAATTTCCACCCTGGGGGCGACTCGGGGCCAATCGAAGACCGCGGAGGATGGGAAAAACGGGTGCAATCGCACGCGCCCCAGGACCGCGAGCTGCTGCAGGAACTCACCCGCTTTGCCGACCTCTGGCGCTACTTTCAGGAGAAGAAAGAGAAGCTTGGACCGGAGATTCTGGCCGCCCTGAACGACTTGCCTACCCTCGCCGTGCCCAAGCGGATTGAACGCTTGCGCGAGATCAATCAGAACCTCATGGAGCGCATTCCCGATGCTGGTCAAGGTCTTGAGTTTCGGAACTAACTGGTGGGCGCGGTTCGGTCGCGGTCCCGGCGACTCACAGCGTTTTACCAACCATGCCGCGTACTATAACTCGACCGGTGTGCGCCGTGGGTGCAAGGTCCGGCGCCACTGGGTTGTATCCGGGCTCATCCGCTTCAACGGCGTTGGCGACTTCAATCCACATCTGCCCAATCGCTCTCTTGGCTGCACCTTCCGCTGCTCCGATCTGACTTTTGCGTTCGGCGGGAACCGCCTGCTGTTCGATCGCAAGGTCTCGAAGTCTGAGGTTCCCGATTGCTATTTGGTGGTTGTGACCAGCGACCTGCATGGTCGCCTGGACTTTGACTCGCGTGACTGGAAGTCCACTTCAGCCGCTGTGATCTCTGCCAGCCAATTGCGGGATAATCAGGAAGCAATGCTACTCATGAAACCCGGAGATTGGGTGCAAACCGACTGCGGTTTCTGGCGGCTTACGGCTACGGACAGGACGCAGGCGGACGTCGCACTCGAACTGACAGGAGACGAGGTGTTGGCCTGAATGAGTGCCGTATGAGGTATGTCAAGGGCAGTTTCGTCATCACCGCGCAGGGAGACATTCCGCTCCTCCGCCAGGTACGCAATTCCCGGTTTATCAGCCATCAGCAATTGTTCGAACTCCTGCAATATGACCGCCACGTGTCATCCCGCGGCACGTTCAATTGGCGCATTCAGCGCCTACTCAAAGCGCATCACCTGGAGCGTATGGAATCGGTTTCCTGGCAGGGCTCTCCCATCTACTCCATCACCCCTAACGGCCTGGTTGAGCTGGAAAGTCAGGGTGAATTTGCCATCGCCTTGCACTCGCGCACCCGCCAAATGCCCGATCGCGTCCAGGTGTTTCATGCGCTCGAACTGAACGCCATTCGGTTGTCAATGGCGCGCAACGCGCTGCTCGTTAGCTGGCAATCCGAAGTTGAGATCAGTTCCGCCAACATGGTTTCCGCAGCCCCGTACCAGAAGGACTACGACGCTATTGTGAAGGTCTGGGTCGGCGCCGAGGTGCGCGAGTTTGCGCTTGAATATGAGCGCTCGCTCAAGAGTTCGAAGCAGTATGAGAAGGTACGCGCGGCTCTGGAGGCTGAACGCCAGATCGGATGTGTTCTCTATCTAACTGCTGACGTTGATCTCTTACTTGCGCTCCTATTTCAGTTAACACCCGTTGCGAAACGCCTGGGCTTTCTGACAGCGCGTTCCTTCAGGGAACGGCTCTTGGCGGCTTCGGTCACCATGGACGCGAGAAGCGCCCTGGTCACAGTGGAGGAGTTCCTTCATTATTCTCATCCTTTATATATAGGCTCCTGAC
>JANXPR010000332.1 GCA_025357215.1 Acidobacteriaceae bacterium
CCGACGGCACGAACGAGTTGCTCTTTACCTCTCCTGAAGCCCAGGTGCTCTTGAAGCCCAGCGATGGCGGCACCATCGCCGCGCTCGATTTCCGGCCCGCAGCAGCCACGCTCGTCAATTCCATCCTGCGCCGCCCCGAGGCCTATCACACGCGCTTGCGCGAAGTCGGGGGAAAGCCCACCACCGGCGCCGTCGCCAGCATCCACGAACAGACCCGCGTAAAAGAGCCCGGCCTGGAGCGCTTCCTTCGTTACGACCGCTGGCCACGCCACGCCTTCCGCGTCCTGATCTTCGATCCCGCGCGCACCCACGCCGACTACGAAGCTCTCGAATTGCGCGAAGACGCCGGTTTTGCCGGCGGCGCTTTCACCGTGAAGAACTCCGCGCCCTACGAAGCCGAGCTTTTCCGTGCCGATTCCCTGACGCTGCTGGGCAAGAATGATTCTGCCACCGCCAAGCTCTTGCTCCTCAAGCAGTATTCGTTTAGCCCCGCCCCCAACGGTTTTGAAGCCGCTTGCGAAATCACCTTGAAGTTCAAGGAAACTCTAGATAAGCCCGTGGCCGTCGGCATCGAGTCGGTCATCAATCTCCTTGCGCCCATGGAACCCGACCGCTTCTTCGAAACGCCCGCCGGCCGCCACAATCTTCGCTTCAGTGGCTCGCTGCCCGGCCCCATCCTGCGCATGGAAGACGGCTGGCAGCGCGTCCGCGTCGCCTTGCACGCGCCGCTCGTCGAAGAGTTCTGGGTCGCCCCCATTGAAACCGTCTCTGAATCCGAAGGAGGCTTCGAGCGCGTCTACCAGGGCTCCCAAATCCTCGCCCTCTGGCGTCCCCCGCTCACCACCCAAAAAACCTGGTCCACCCGCCTCGTCTGGCGCATCGAAGCCTTCTGATTCTTCGCACGCCAGTCCCAATCTCCCTTGAACTGATTGCCCAAAGAGACCTCGATGATCGGCGGCGATAAGAACATGTATGATGGCCCATGTGCTGCCCCAATCAGGACGCGTGCTTGGGATCGATGTCGGCTACTGCGAGACGAAGCGCACTACAGCCTTTTGTTGCTTGTCCTGGACACGAGATCGCATAGCTTGGTCAGAATCCTCAGCTACAGCCGAAAAAAGGTGTCGCGAGCAAGCGTTGCTGGATGTCCGAGGTCAAGATAAGTCGCAGCTCCTTAGCATTGCTATTGATGGTCCACTCAGGCCCGCTCTGCAGGTGCGCTACGAATACCGAACTGCCGAGTGTCTCTTGAGTCGGGGAGCCTTTCAAAAACGCGGCAAGCCTGGCCCGACCAATGGCGGAAGTGGTCCAGAACTGCATTGGCACGCCACACTCCTAGCGAAGATGGTACGGCCACATTGCCCAGTGGGCCTTGCCCAAATGCCGTTTTCAGTTTCTGATGCCGCTGTGTACGAAGCATTCCCCAACCTTTTTCTCGGCATACTTCGCCCGGAGGGCGAATATCCGGATCGTCCTCTCAAACACCGGCGCTGGACGGATTGCCATTTCCCTTACGTGGCTGAGAGACTGGAAGAATGGATTGGAACCTTGCTTCCAAACCGCGCATTCGCAAGGCCCCTAAAGGGTGAAGAGGGCCATGAACGGGTAGCTGCATTGACCTGTGCCATCACAGCGCTTGCAGCCGCAGCCGGACAGTGCGTCGCGGTGGGCGCTCAATGTGACGGCTACATTGTGTTGCCTCCTATTTCGCTTTGGGGATCGTCAGCGGAGGGAGAACGTTGGGCCGAGCGCGAACTCCGGAACATCGTACGCCACCTGTCATGTGACAAAGCAGGCGTGCAGCCTCCGGAGATATACTCTGGACCAGAACTCCTTGACTTTAGCCGGAATTGAACCCGCAATAGCCACCTTTCCCTGAAAGGGAGCTACCAGCCGCATTTCTATCGTGGTTCAACTGTACCACATGTGTGGTATGATTCAACCATATGCTTGACCTCCGTTCTAAGGCCCGCCAGCGGTTGCTGGCCTACTACTTCACGAACCCCACGGCCCGGCACCATTTGCGGGGCTTGGCGGAGCGGCTGAGCATCGATCCGTCCAACTTGTCGAAAGAGCTAGGGCGTCTGGAGCGCGACGGACTATTTCGGTCGGAAGTGAGTGGCCGCCAAAAGTATTTTCAACTCAACCGCGAGTACGCCCTGTTCGATGAAGTGCGCAGCATCGTAGCCAAGACCGTTGGTGCAGTGCCCCTGATTGCACAATCCCTCAAAAAAATTGAGGGATTGGAGGAGGCCTATTTGTTTGGTTCGTTCGCCCGAAACCAGCAAGATGCTACCAGCGACATAGATGTGCTCGTGATCGGCGCCCCTCGTAGCGAGGCCTTGGCGGAAAGCGTGGGAAAACTCGAGCGCCAACTCGGGCGCGAAGTCAACTATACGGTCTTAACGCGAAAAGAATTCGACTCGCGCCGCACTCGGAAGGATGCTTTCCTGGAAAACGTCTGGCACAATAAGCGCGTTTCGCTCGTAGCCCCACATGAAAAAGTTCAAGCCGCAAAACGTTGACTGGGCGCAAATTGGTCGCTTCCTCGCCAGCGCCGATAAGAAGCTCGCTTCGGCCCGCAAAATCCTCGCTTTTGACGAGGAAGCTTGTCTTCAACAAGCCTACGAGTCGATGCTGAAGGCTTCGCTGGGATTCATGTTCAGCCACGGTTTCCGTGCGAGAAGCCAGCCTGGGCATCACATCGCCATCATCGAATTCGTTCGAGCGCGCATTGGCAAGAAACACGCCGGCCTGCTGACTGTCTTCGACCGTCTCCGGCGAAAGCGGAACATGGCTCTCTATGACGACACCGGATTCGTTTCTCACCACGACGCCGAACAAGCCCTCGAATCCGCCCGCGATTTCATAGGCGTGATTCGCGCCGACATTACTGCGCGAACACCGTCAAAACCATGAACGGCAACATGGGAAATGCAAGACGAGAAAGCCACTTAGGGTTCTTTTACCGGCTTGCCGGTGTCCGGCTGCTTGGACTGCAAAGATTTCCTTGACTTTTCAGAGGGCTCTGGTATAATTGATTTTGTAGATAACTCCATT
>JANXPR010000497.1 GCA_025357215.1 Acidobacteriaceae bacterium
ACACGCTGAGCCATCTGGCACACGACGTTAAGAACCAGACCGGCCTGGGCGAACCCAAGCGCGACTGGTTCCCGATCTCGTTCATGTCCACCTTTTCTGACTGGGCCGATTTGATGCATGGTCCCAGCGCGGATTGGGGACAGTTGAGCTGCGGCTGCCATCCGAATTGCGGTATCGGCATGGCGCTGATGATCGATAAGGAAACGAAAGAAGCTGTTCCGGTTACGGCGTTCCTGAACGGCGATCGCATTGCCAAGGACGTGGCCAAAGTCACCGACGCTGGCCGCGGACGGTTCCTCTCCGTCGTGGGCATGGCCCTGGCCGTGACCAAGAACTACAACCCGTTCACCGCCCCCAAACACTTCCGCCTCATCGATCTTCTCAAGAAGTTTGACAAGACGTTTGGCGCCACCAAGAAAGCTGACGACAAGTACGGCAAAGTCACCGGCGACCGCACGATTGAAGACATCAAGAAGCGCCGCCAGGACCGCTGGAACTTCCTGTTCATCGCCGGAATGTGGTTCCAGGACTTGTACAACTACGATTTCCGCCGCACCGAGCAGTGCATCATCCCGTACGCCACGCAAGAAGGCGAAATCAGCTTCTGCGCCTACAACACGGGCGTGGGCTGGCGCAACATCATTGAGAAGATGCACATGACGTCCACGCTCACCAAGTGGTATGAAGAGCACGGCCGCCATGAAATCTTTGCCGGCGGCAAGGCCGTTGGTCTGGCGGACGGAGCCCACAAGCTTCGCCTGAACGACGAACACGTGCATGCCGAACGCAACCACACGCTGGACGATCTGGGCATCGCCAAGACCGCCCGCGAAGAGAAGCTCCGGGCGCGCGACGAGAAGATCAAGAAATCCGCCGACGATGCCCGCATGGAAGCGCTCTACCGTGAGCACATTCTGAAAGAACCCAAGCCGACAGGCGGGTTCGTTCCGCTCACGTCGATTGCCACTCCCGCGAACGGCAACGGCAAGAAAGCTGATATTGCCAAGGCCAAGGAAGAAGTTTTCGGAGACTAAGAGCAAGCGCAACCACCAAGGAAACAAGGAAACAGAAAATAAAGAGGCACAAAGGCAGCCCTGGCCTTGTGCCTCTTTTCTTTTGACCGCAAGTATTTTCGGCAAGAGATTTTGTAAACTAGCCAGTGCATCAGGTTACCGATGATGAAATTGCCAGGACGAACCCGATGAAAAAATTCTCTTCGTGTGCCTTCGTGTCCTTCGTGGTTGGGATGTCAGTCCTTATTTCTTCCTGCGGCGGACCGCCCAAGCACCCCACCTGGAACAACGCTACAGGCGCGGAGCAATATGAGCGCCTGATGTGGCAGTCACTGAAGTCAGGCGACTGGAAGAACGTGGAATATCACCTGGCGCCCACGTTCGTCGGCGTGGATCAGGCAGGGCAGTCTTATGATCGCGCCGGTTGGTTGGAGCGCTGGAAGCAGAATCGATTCGTCGAGTATTCGCTGGCCGAAGTCAACGTTTTCCCGCAAGGGCAGGACATGGTCGTGAGTTACGTGCTTCACCTGAGTGGCGGGAAAGACTCGCAGAATGCGGGTTTGCGCGTAGTCGCCGTTTGGCAGCAAGTTAAGAAGGGCTGGATCCTCACCACAACGTCCATGACCCCTATTGCACCAATCCAGCATTGACCTTAGTCCCACTGCGGATTTCGGTACATCCTTTTGGTATCTGCCGCCTCTGCACCTGAAACGCTACACTCGGATTCGTTAATCAACCCTTATTCAAGATTCAAGCAAAGTCTGATCAAGAAAAAGTTCTGTCTCTCTGTGGGCTCAGGTAGGCGTCCTCTGATTTTCTAGCCGTATAGTTTGCGCAAATTGTACGGCGGATGCAGCGGACCGCAAATGAGTGTGAATGGAGTTACAAGCCGGCCTTTGTCCGCAAAGACGAAGACTCCTCCCGGCGCTCTTATTCATAATGACGCAGAACACGGGCGCTAGATGTGCCCTTTCTCAACAAGGCTGGCCGGACCAACATTGAATACCAGCCTGATGTTGAACTTCAAACCGTTCATACATGTAGGGAACCCGTAATTCAAACGTAGCGATCACAGGTCGCCGTGGGTGTTAGCCCCACACCGCATACTGACAATCAATGGACGGGTGGCTTTATTCGCGCGGGTTAAATCACGCGACGTTCCGTCACGGTATTCGTAGATCTGTTCGACAAGCCGGTGTAACAATCACCGTGCATTGGCGCCGCAAAATGAGAACAACTACTTAACCCGGCCCTGTTTCCGGTTGGACGATTGAAATGGACGAGTGAGATTCAGGGTGTAAAGATTCAGGCCCAGCATGCCACGTCCGAATTAGGGCGATGCTGCCGCCCCCAGAGATGCCCGTCTGCTGCCGGATCGCGAGTGAACGCGGCCTGGCTTTGTAAGCAGAGGGATTCTGACTAGAGAAAACCAGCCGCGTGCGGCTGGTTTTTTTGTGCCCGAAAAGCCTTACCGCTGATGAACGCAGATGACACTGATAAATCAGATTTCGGCTTTGGTACTCGGAGAACTCTGCAAATCACTTGGTGGCTCGTGGAATGAAGATCGGCACGGGCGGCGTTACATTGTAAGTCTTTGCGAAATTGCCTTGGTTGATGGCCAGCGCCAAGTGCCCGCGCGAATCGACATATAGAAGCGGCTGGTTCAGGGGGACATCGCTGAACGTTTTGGCGAACGTGACTTTCACTTCCTGGTCGCTTAGACGCACTGTGACCTGGGCACCGAGCACGCAGCCGAGTTGCGAGAACTGCTCTGCGTCAATGTTCGTTACCAGGTTGCCGTACGGACCGTCCAGGGCGATAACTTCGCCGGCAAGACCCTTGGCATCAAGCGTCGCCGCCTGTACATTGAGGCGGACGAGGTCTTTGACCGCGATTTCCGGTCCTACCTGAAGCCAGTTGTCGCCACGCGCGATGTGTGCGGCCACCGGGGAAAAGATGTCGCGGCCGTGGAAGGTGGAAGACAGCTTGCCGCCGGTCTTCTTGCCAAGGATCGTCCAATCCGGGTTGGTGATTTCGCGCACGGCAGCAATGCCGTCCCGTTGTTCGACAAGCGTGAGCAAGCCGTTATCCGGCAGCACGAAGTATTGTCCTCGCTTGGATTTTGCGACGATGGCTTTGCGCGAGCTGCCCACGCCGGGATCGATCACCACCGCAAAGACCGTGCCGGCGGGATAGTAGGGCGTGGCGCCAAAGAGAAAGCGTGCGCCATCGAGGATGGAAAACGGAGTAACTTCGTGCGAAAGATCAACGATCCGGACGCTGGGCATAATCGTATACATCACGCCGCGGCAGATGGCCACGGAGTCGTCCACGACGCCGAAATCGGTCATAAAGACGATGGTCGGCGGATAGGCTGCCGGTTTTTTTGCTGCCACAGCTTGCGCTGACGCCAGTGACGCGGGAAGCGCCGACAGAAAGACAATCAAGAACGAAAACAGGAAGCCGCGAACGCAAAGCAAGGTGTTCATGGGCGATGATTGTAGTTCAGAGGATTCGGCATACGCTACAATCGGCGTGCGTCCCGATCCGCCGCGCCCAGAGTCTTTTTGCCACCCATGCCCGCAATGAAAAACTATTCTCCAGCAGAAGCCGGCAAGTTTCGCCGAATGCTTCTCAGCTGGTTTGACCGCGAGCAGCGCAAGCTTCCCTGGCGTGGCGCGCGCGATCCTTATCACATTTTGGTTTCAGAAATCATGCTGCAGCAGACGCGTGTCGCGGTGGTGGAGCAGCGTTACGCAAGCTTTGTCCAACAATTTCCCACGGCCGAGCGGCTGGCCGCGGCCCGCGAACAGACAGTGTTGGCGGCGTGGAGCGGGCTGGGCTATTACCGTCGCGCCCGTTCGCTACAAGCAGCGGCGAAAAAAGTCGGCGGCAACGGTGGTTTTCCGCGGACGGCGGAGGCCCTTCGCGAGCTTCCGGGCGTTGGTCGATATACCGCCGCGGCGGTAGCCAGCATCGCCTTCGACGAGCCGGCAGCGGCGGTGGATGGGAACGTTAAACGTGTTCTGACGCGGCTTGCCGGAAGAGTGTTGGGCGAAAGCGAATACTGGGACGCAGCGCAAACGCTATTGGACCCGAAACGCCCTGGAGACTTTAATCAGGCGATGATGGAACTAGGCGCTACGGTATGCCTGCCGGGCAAGCCGCTGTGTGAAACGTGTCCGGTAATGGCACTGTGTGTGGAGCAAGGTGCGGGAGTAAAGCGCAAGCAAGCTCCGCGCAATAAGTCCGAGATGCGTTATCTCCTAGCGGTGAATGACGGTAAGGTCTTGCTGAGACAGCGTCCGAAAGACAATTCACTCATGCCCGGAATGTGGGAGTTGCCAGAGTGCAAAGCGAAACGAGGTCCAGCGGCGCCATTGATGAAACTGAAACATTCCATCACCAACACGGACTACACTGTGCTGGTTTTTTCTCCGCGCGAAAGCCGGTTGCCAGCAGAAGCAGGCAAATGGGCAACGCCCGCTGCTGCCGCCAAGTTGGCGCTTACCGGACTGGCGAGGAAGATCCTGCAGCGCGCTGAATTCCTGCGCTGCTGAGCGCCGGCGGCCACTCTGTCCGCTGGGCGAATAATTATTTAGAATAGAAGGTTTGGAGGTTCCATGCCCGCATTGGAAGCTGGCGTTCACGCGCCGGAAATCAACCTGACGTTCCTTGACGGCGGCAAATTCTCTTTGAGTGAAGCCCGCAAGAAAGGCCCGGTAGTGGCCGCGTTTTTCAAGGTCAGTTGCCCGGTGTGCCAATACGCATTCCCTTATTTTGAACGTATCTTCAAGGCATACGGCAAGCTGGGCAAGGTAACGTTCATCGGCGTATCGCAGGACGACGCGCCGGACACGCAGGCTTTCAATCAACAGTTCGGCGTTACGTTTCCGGTGCTATTGGATGAAGACGCAAAGGGATACCCGGTTTCCAACGCTTATGGCCTGACGAACGTGCCCACCGTCTTTATGATTTCTCCGGAAGGCGAGATAGAGTTCTCTTCCGTAAGTTGGTCGCGCGAAGAGATGGACGATTTAGGGAACCGGCTGGCCAAGGGAAACGGGATTTCGCCGCTGCCGATTTTCCATCCCGGAGAAAAAGTTGCGGAGTTCAAGCCCGGTTGAGATTCCAAAAATTAGTCCGCGGTCAGCGGAAAGAAACAATTAGCACATAGCAATTGGCGTCTGTTTCGAGCTTTAAAACAGAATCGCCTCGTCCGGAAGATATGCCAGCTCGACAAACTTTTGGGGGAATATGAAAAGAGCCGCTCTCGTCCTGGTCCTAGCTTCAGCTTTGCTTCTCGCGGGACAAAACGCGTTGGCGCAAAACGCGCTGGCGCAAAACGCAGCCGTACCCAAGCCCCATCCTGCGCATGCTCTGCCTGCCGCCGCCCTACAAGCGATGAAATCCATTGACGCGGAAAAAATCCGCGCGACGGTGAAGTTTCTTTCCGATGATTCGCTGGAAGGCCGTGGAACCGGCCAAAAAGGTGGCGACGCAGCGGCCGACTGGATTGCCGCGCAGTTCAAGAGCTACGGCCTGGCGCCGGCGGGCGACGACGGCACATACTTCCAAAGCGTGGGTTTCTACGGCGTGACCACGGACGGCGGTAAGACGCAATTTGCGTTTGTCCCCAAGGCTGGCGCGGAAATGCCGCTGAAATTCGCCGACGATTACGTGGCCACGGACATGACGCACGCCGACAAGTCAGAGATTGACGCGCCGATTGTTTTCGTCGGCTACGGCATCAATGCTCCGGAGTACAAGTGGGACGACTATAAAGGCGTGGACCTGAAAGGCAAGGCGGTGCTCATGCTGGTGAACGAGCCGCCCTCTGACGACCCTAATTTCTTCAAAGGCCGTGCGCTCACTTATTACGGCCGCTGGACTTACAAGTATGAAGAAGCGGCGCGTCGCGGTGCAGTGGCGGTGATCCTGGTCCACAAAACGGAGATGGCCAGCTATCCGTGGGAAGTTGTACGGAATTCCTGGGGCGGCGAATCGTCTTTATTGCAAAACGACAAAGATCCCAAATTGCAATCCGCGGGATGGGTACAGTTGGAAGTTGCTCGTAAGCTTGCCGCTTCCGCAGGCCAGGACCTGGACCAGATGCTGAAAGACGCGAATACTCGCACCTTCAAGCCGGTGGACCTGGGAGTCCGGCTGAAAGAAACCATCGTAAGCAAGGTGCGACCGTTTGCTTCGCGCAACGTCGTCGGCAAGGTGAAAGGATCTGACTCTAAGCTGGCTGGCCAGGCGGTGGTGTATTCGGCGCACTATGATCATCTGGGCATTCATCCCAATGAGCCGGGTGACAACATCTACAACGGCGCCGCGGACAACGCGACCGGATGCGGAATACTTCTTGAACTGGCCCGGGCGTTTGCTTCGGCAAAAGAAAAACCCAAACGTTCCATATTCTTTGCTTCCGTCACGGCAGAAGAGCAAGGGCTGTTGGGATCAAGGTATCTTGGCCAGCATCCTCCGGTCCCGGCCAAAGATATTTCGCTGGACCTGAACTATGACGACATCCAGCCGTTCGGCGAACCTTTACAGTTGGTGGTCTCCGGAGCGGAACGGACCACGGTGTTTCCACTGGTGGAAGCCATGGCGAAAGATTTTGACATGGCGATCCAACCGGACGACCATCCCGAAGCCGGCCACTACTATCGCTCTGACCACTTCAGCATGGCGCGCGTTGGGGTGCCGGCATTCAGCGTGAATGAGGGCCCGCTGTTCCGCGGACACGACCTGGCGTGGGGCGAAGAAAAAGAAAGAGATTATGTGACGCACCGCTATCACCAGCCGTCAGACGAATATCGTGCTGAGATGGATTTTACGGCGGACGCGAAACTGGCCAAATTCGGCCTGATTCTGGGTTGGCATGTGGCCAACCAGCCTGAATTGGTGGGCTGGCAGCCCGGAGACGAGTTTGAGCGGGCCCGCAAGGCCTCACAGCAGGGAAAACCCAAGTGAGTAAAGGCTTAAGCGAAGGGGCAAAGTGCCGAAGGTAACCTAAGAAAGGATGGGTTTTGGGTGTAAAATCCACCTTTCCCCTCGTACAGCAGCCGGCAGCACATGGCATTTTCCTTTCTTCAACGCGGCAATCTAGCGGACCACGCCCGCCAACTTTCGTTGGCCAGCTTTGAACCATCCCTTGCTCTGGAAGACCTCGTCCCCGGCATCGATAATGTGCGCCACGATGTTTACCTGAGTCCCAAATTTGTTGACGCCACGCGTTTCCATATCTTCAAACTCGTGGCCAAATACGGCAACGTGGAAGAACTGGCCGCCGAAGAAGTGGCCTCTGCCCGCCTGCGGTCGCGCATGCAAGGGCGTACCGTTGAGAAGCAGTTGGACACGAACCGTCCGTTTGATCCCGCTGAGTACAAGCGCGTTTTAACTGACTTGTACGTGGTTTCCTTGAACCGCGCCAAGGCCGACAGCAATGTGACCCTGGACTTCCTTTTCCGGCTGGCCGTGTTGAAATTCATGCGCACCGAGCTGGTGAACCAGTTCGGCGCCGCACTGGAGCGCTGCCGCGCCAGGCTCAAGATGTATGAGGGTCCCCGGCAGTCCGGCACCAACGCCATCATGGGTCTGCGGGAACGCGTGATGCGTTTCCAGATCAACAAAAAGTCAGTGCTGCGCCGCGCCGGACAGGACCTGTTCGTAATTTTGCGCGAAGCCGAAAAAGAAACGCTGGGCAAGACGCGCCGCTCGCTTTTTGGAGAAAGCAACGCCGCTACCTTCGATCTGTTCATTAACCGCCAGCTTTTCTCTGACGATGGCCAGGATGATTATCTCAACGCCGAGCAGTATGTGATGCTGGGCAACTATGAGCGCGATCCAGACCGTTTTCAGACGATTCGCGAATTTGCCGGCCAGTTGTTGAAGATTCTGGGCGTGGTGGCGGAAGCGGACGATCCGCAAGTTGAAGGCATACTCAACGTCCCGGAAAACGCCTATGAAATCATGGCGGGCGGCACTCCGGAAGAACACACAGCCAAGGGCAAAGCGCAGAAAGCCATGCTCAATGCCTGGGTGGACGTGCTGGAAAAACAGAGCGTGCTGGAGAGCATGCTGGCTTCGTATGAAGTGGCGCCGTTGCTGGCGCAGTACTCGCCGCCGATCAACCCGCAGCAGCTGAAGAACTCGCTGATCTCGCGCACTGAACGCAAGCGGGTGGAGACGCTGCTGGATGAGCATGGGAAGATCTCTCCGGCCAACCTGCATGCGGCGGTAAAAAAGATTGAAACCTGCAAACCAGCGGAACGTACGCGGCAAGCCGGCAGGTTCTTTGCCGACTTCCTGCGCTACCATCGCGACTTGCGCCGGATGGAAACCGTGCTGGCCGTAATGGACAGCGTAAACGTACTGGGCAACGAGAAGTTCCGCGAGCTTTCCGCGGTGAACAACACTTTGTATGAGTTTCTGCTGCCGGAAGAGCAAAAGCCAACAGAAGAGAAAGTTGTGCACCACGTGATCTTGAAGGCGGACATCCGCGAGTCCACCACGCTCACGCGTACGCTTTTTGAGCGCGGCCTCAATCCGGCTTCTTATTTCAGCCTGAATTTTTACGATCCCATCAACAAGCTTTTGCCCAAGTACGAAGCGCGCAAAGTCTTTATTGAAGGTGATGCGATCATCCTGGCGCTGTTTGAGCGCGACGGAGAGCCGCTGACCGGCGTTGCCCAGACCTGCGTGATGGCCAAAGAGATCATTGAAGTGGTCACCGCGTACAACGCAAGGTCTACGGCCGCGGGACTGCCCAGTTTGGAATTAGGCATTGGAGTCTCCTACCAAGATTCCGCGCCCATGTATTTGATGGACGCCACGCGCAAGATCATGATCTCCAAGGCGATCAATGAGAGTGACCGCTTGTCGTCATGCCACAAAGGCATGCGCCGCCTGCTGGAAGACCGCGACCTGCTCTTCAACGTTTTCTCTTTCAAGACCGTGGACGACGCCGATACCGGCGGCAATCCTGACGAATTCCTGTTGCGCTACAACATTGGCGGGATCCACATCAGCCGCGCTGCGTTCGTGAAACTGCGCACGGAAATCTCGTTACAGGCATATGACCTGGAAGTTCCCATGATCTGGAAGAAAAGCAATGTGCGCGTCTATAGCGGCATGGTGCCGCTGGGACAAGGCACATTCCACCGCATTGTGGTGCGTGAAGGCCGCGTGGCCCACGTTGATCCGCGGGATTTTGCGCTGAAGAGACTTACCGACGAGAATTACTACGAAGTATGCACGAACCCGAAGATCTACGAAGCCATTGAACACGTGCAGACGCAGGCGGCCGTGGCACGATAACGCACTCCGCTTCGATTCAACTTCCCACAAAAACCTGAATAGCTATTCCAGATAGCTTCGCGGCATTCGCGCCGAGAGATTGCAGAGAATCTCATAGGGGATGGTGGATGCCAGATTCGCCTGGTCCCAGGCGGTGACTTTGCGCGATTCGGTTTCACCGATGATGGTCACTTCGTCGCCCACTTCCACTCCCGCGATCCCCGTTACATCCAGGGCGGTAAGGTTCATGCTGACGTTGCCGATGATGGCCGCGTAGTCGTTCCGTACAATCATCCGTCCACGTGAAGACAGTTGGCGGCTGAGACCATCGCCATAGCCAACGGGCACAATTGCCACGCGAGTGGCGGACTGCGTTAGATATCCGCTGCTGTAGCCCACGCGTTGTCCGGCGGCAACCTCGCGCACCTGGAGCACGCGGGTCTTCCAGGAAAGAGCGGGCTTTACCGGCAGTTCATGAGAAGAATCACTGGCGCCGCTCATCACGGAAACAAACGGCAGGTAGTAGCCGTATAAAGACAGACCGGGCCGCACCATGTTGAACCATGATCTTGGCCGGCTGGCGATGGCCGAGCTGTTGGCCATGTGCCGCATTGGAATCGTCAACCCCATGTGGTTGGCTTTGTCCAGGGCTTCCTGGAAGCGCGCCATCTGCTGCTCGCCTTCCGGATGATCGATGATCTCGGAAGCCGCAAAGTGGCTGAACATGCCTTCCAGGAAAATATGCGGAGCGGTGCGGATGGCGGCAAACATTTCTTTCAATGCGCCCAGATCAACGCCCAGGCGGTTCATCCCGGTATTTACCTTGAGATGAACGGCCACGGCATTCTTTGGCTTCACGCGTTCCGCGGCATTCTCGAGCAGTTCAATGTGGTTCCAGTCCCAGACGGTGGGCGTGAGGCGGTAGCGGACAATTTCATCTTCTTCGCCGCGCCACAATCCGGCCATGAGCAGGATGCGTCCGTGGATTCCGCCTTCGCGCAGCGCGATGCCTTCTTCCGTGGTGTTCACGGCAAACCATTTACAGCCTTCTTCCTGGAAAGCCAGCGCGCAGGCGGCCGCGCCGTGACCGTACGCGTCACTCTTGATCACCGCGCAAACGCTTACGTCCGGCTGAACAAAAGAGTGTACGGTGCGGAAGTTATGCCGCAGCGCGGTGAGCGAGACTTCTATCCAGCAAGGGGGCGTGTGCATCAGACATTTGGTCCGGGGTTCGTCGGCATCCGTGGTTCGTGGCGCGGACGGGAAGGCCGTTGCTTTGATTATAAGACATGACTTTTGCGGGCAGTCTGGCGCTGAACCCCATGAGTAAAGGTTGCGCGGATGTGCGCGGTCTGATGGTTGTTGGACCGAAGTAACAGATGTGCCCAGGCTCGAACCGCACAAACTCGCATAAATCTTATCGCATAAATCTTACTTGGTCGTCCGCTGCGGTTCAACTTTGGATGCTCTTGCTAGACTCTGTGTTGCTACTCACCGCGCTAATTGCAAGTGAGTGACGCTGTGTTTGTAATGTTGGCGCCGTTGCCGGCGGGCGCCGTACCGGTAACCGTGACGGCTCCGGCTGTCGCGGCGTGGCATGTGGCGGCGCCATTATCGGCGGTTGCGTTGCTGATGCTCACGTTCACCGGATCAGAAACGGTCCACGTAACAGTAGTCAGGTTGCTCAGCGGGAACGCGCAACCAGTAGTGGCAGCGGTTTCGAAGGCGGCAAAATGTTGGGTATTTCCCGGCGGGACCGCAGCGTGACTAATGGTCGCGGTGTTAGGAGAAACGTTGAATGCGGTCATGGCGCAGATGGGCTTGGGTGAACCTCCGCATCCCGTCAAAATCATCGAAAAAAGCGCCGGAGCCAACAACCATCCGGCACAAGAGCGAATTGCCAACCGGTTGGACATAACTTAAAGACCCTCCTGGTATTAAGGAACGGCCGGACGGCTGTTTCTTGCATAAACTTCCGGATCATTATCATTGCGTTCCATCCAGCGCTCTGGCGCGGGTAAAGCCTTGAATCCGAACTGTTCGTAGAGTCCGTGCGCATCGCGCGTTACCAGGCACCA
Source organism: Acidobacteriaceae bacterium (assembly GCA_025357215.1). Lineage (GTDB taxonomy): Bacteria > Acidobacteriota > Terriglobia > Terriglobales > Acidobacteriaceae > Angelobacter. The sequence goes on from JANXPR010000497.1 coordinate 11,396, forward strand.
GCGGCGCAATCCCTGCAACTCCGGATGCTTCACAATGCATTCCATCAGCCACTTAGACAAACCGCGTCCGCGAAATTCATCCAGCACAAAAACGTCCGCCAGATAGGCAAACGTCGCGCGATCAGTAATCACCCGGGCAAACCCTACCTGCCGTGCATCACTGCCGCTTCCCTGGCCTTGTTGAAGATAGATGCCAAAGCATAGGGAGTTCTGCAGCGAACGTTGGACGGTCTCCAGCGGAATGCCTTTGGCCCAATAAGAATTCGTGAGAAAGCCATGCACTACCTTCAGATCAACGCGCATGGGATTTGCGCTGACTTCAAAATCTTCTCGCTGCCAGCTGGGATACGGAGACACTAACGTTTTCCCGCGGCCGAATTTTCGCGGTCGCCACTTTGCCGGTCTCTTTCGCGATCGAGTCCAGCCATCTTTTCCACGCGGCGCTCGTGGCGTCCGCCGGCAAAAGGCGTAGCCAGCCATTTGTCGACGATGGCCATGGCTTCTTCATCCCGCAAAAGCCGCGCTCCCAGCGTTAGAACGTTGGCATTATTGTGTTCGCGGCTCAACTGCGCTTCCTGCTCATTGGACGCATTGACCGCGCGAATCCCGGCAACTTTGTTCGCCGACATGGCCATGCCGATTCCACTACCGCAAACCAAGATGCCCCAGTCGGCACGGCTCTCACTCACGTCGTGCGCCACCAAGCGGGCAAAATCAGGATAGTCCACGGAGTCGCCCGTCTGCGTACCTTCGTCCTGGACCTCAATGCCTTTTTGTTGCAGGTATTGCTTGACCCGGTTTTTTAATTCGTAGCCGGCGTGATCGGCGCCCAGTGCAATTTTCATGCGGATATTTTACGGCAATTTGCGGCGCGATAAACTTTGCGGTGCGACAAATAACGGCGGCGATTCTTGCAGGCAAAGAAAGAGCCGGCTGTTTTGCCAGCCGGCCTTTTAGCTATTTCGAAATGGACACTACTGTTGTCTCTAGTGATGGTCGTGATCTTCGTGCTTGTCACCGGCCTTCATGCCCATTTCAACGTGCCGAATGGCATCATTGGTGGCCTTCACGGCAGCGGCGCGGTGGCCGCCTTTGTCATGCTTGGCCA
>JANXPR010000522.1 GCA_025357215.1 Acidobacteriaceae bacterium
GGCACGAATTTGCGGCCATTTACGCTGATCACGTTGCCCACGAAAGAATCCTGCGTGCCTTCCACCCGCACTCCGGCCTGCACTCGCGCGTTGCCCAGGTTGATCGTGTTCATCAAATAGCCGGCAATCACGCGTTCGTCCGTGTTGAAGTCCGCGGGCAACGTGCGTGCTTCGTCGCTCAACAGGTTAGACGCGGAGGTAAACGTTCCCGGATTGACCAATGCGATGATCTTCTTGTAATCCGTGGTTGGGCCAAACGTCCCAAAGTTTCCGAAGTAGTAGTCCCGGTTGGTGAAGCTCGACAGCACGGAACTCATCAGGAAGTCCTGAGTAGGACTCAAGGTGGTCTGGATGTTGAGCTGTGATTTGTGCGAATCCCGGACCTTAAGGCCTGTTTCCCAGGAGCTGAAATGCGAGCCGGCGGTATAGGAGCGCGAGAGGAAGATCGAACCGGTTACACCGCGTTCAAAGGTGTGGTCATCGCCGGTGGTCATCCGCGAAATCACGTATTGGTTGGGATCAAAAAGGTTGGTATTCAGCGGAATAAGCTTTGGCACAAACGGATTGTTGGTATCAATTCGGAACTGTATGTTGTCGCCGTCCAGCGGACCGCCCCCCACGGGGTCAAAGCTGGTGGAAGGAAAGAATCCCGTAAAGCGGGCCTGGCTGAGGCTCAGGTCGTAACTGAGCAAGGTGCGTCCCATCTCGTTTCGGCCGCCTGTTGTGGTGCTGAAGAGTCGTTGCGCCGGTTTCCTCGTCACGTGGGCGAAACTTGAGTTTCCCGTGCCCGTCGTGGGGCTGGTAAAGGTGTTGATCGTGGGCGAATAGATCCAGTCCTGGCCGTCATCTTTGAACTGCGAGAACAGTCCGCGCACGTAAATGCTGGCTCGGTCGCTCAGGCGGTAGTCGGCGCTGCCTGCGAAACCGAAGCGGGTCCGGTTATACCAGTATTGCCGCAGGTCCATCGCATTGGGGCCGGAAAAAGTCGCGCCGCCGCTGGCGCTGTTCACGCCCTGGCTTGGTTCAATGTCATCAATGCCGCGTCCGTTCCAATCGTAGCCGCCGCCCAGCATCATGCCGAAGCGCTTGCTCTTGCCGAACCGCTGGCCCAGGGTGGCGTTAAACTGGTTGAGGGTCCGGCCCCCGGCTATTGATGTTAATCCGCCCATTCCCATAACGCTCACGTACGGCTTGTCAGTCGCGCTCTTGGTCACCAGGTTCACTGAGCCGCCGATGGCATCTCCCTCCTGATTGGCGGAAAGCGTTTTGCTGATTTCAACTGACTCCACCAGGTCGGAAGGAATGGCGTCCAATTTAACGTTGCGGACGTTTTCTGGTGATGCCAGATGTACTCCATCCACTGTTACATTACTCAGGCGGGGTTCCGTGCCGCGAATCTGCACGTATTTGCCTTCGCCCTCGTCGCGCTCCAGGGACACGCCCGGCAACCGGCCTACTGCGTCCGCGATGTTGGTGTTCGGCAGGCTGGTAATCACTTCGCTAGGCAACACTTGCACGATGTTGTCGGCGGTGCGTTCACGATTGATGGCTTCTACCTCGCCGCGCTGCCGGCCCGCGTGGACTTCAACGACTGTAACCGTACCGCCTACGCGCAGGACCGCATCAACATGCGCGGTCTCCCCGGCGGCCACGTCAACTTCGGCGGAAAATGGAGCGAAGCCCACATTAAGATACCGTGACCTTATAGTGGCCCGGTGCTACTCCGTAAATCGTGAACTGTCCTTGGCTGTCAGAAACTGCTTTAGGGCCGCTGGGTTCAAGCTCAATGCGTGCTCCCTGCAAAATGGCCTGACTGGAGTCAGTAATGCGCCCGCTGATCGAACCCTTGCGTTCCTGCGCCGTGGCCGATGCGAGGCACAAGCTCATGAAACCAACCATCAATATCGCAACTGATCTGCGCATGTGAATCCTCCCAGAGTTGAATGAACCGGAGAATCCTATGGCTGGGGTGTTAAGTTCTCGTGACCGCGAGATGAATGATGGGTGAAAGTTTTAAGACTTGGGAGTGGTCACTAAGAGCTGTTTTTTGGTCCCGGGTGGTAGGCTGCGAGTGAGTCCGGGGACTAGGGGTTTCCGGCACGCGCGGTTTCTCGAGCGCCGGTTAGACCATCACGGCAACCTGCGACCCAAGCGGGGGCAAAGGACCAACTTGCATTACCATCTAGAACTCCCTATGGAGACGGGAGGAATCGTAACTGTTGAAAGAATGAGCCGGAGTCCGAAACTTGCAAAAAAAAATTCCGCAAAAAGTTTTCGCCGGATGTCGATTTCGTGCCCGCCATTCGACTAACAGTCAAACCCTTTGAAACAAGGAGATCTTTTGACCATGAAATATCTTTTGCTGATTTACGGAAATGAAGCCCACTGGGACACCCTGAAAGAACCCGAGCGGATGAGCATTTACAAGGAGTACATGGACCTTTCGGCCGAGTGGGGCAAGAGTGGAAAGTCCCTGGGCGGTAATGAACTTAAGCCCATAGCCACCGCCAGCACCGTTCGCGTCCGCAATGGAAAACGCTCTGTTACGGATGGTCCGTTTGCCGAAACCAAGGAACAACTCGGCGGCTACTACCTGGTAGAAGCCAAAGACCTGGACGAAGCTCTGGAACTGGCGGCGAAAATCCCGTCCGTCCGCTGGGGATCGATTGAAGTCCGGCCCATTAATCCGCACTAAGAAGCGCTTTGACGGATAACCACAAGTGGTTCGTGCGGCACCCAGGTGAAATTACAATGGCCACTGTCGCACGAACCATGAACATCGACCAAATTTATCGCGAAGAGTGGGGCCGCGTGCTGGCCACGGTGATCCGCATGGTCGGCAGCTTTGATCTTGCGGAAGAAGCCGTGCAAGAAGCTTTTACCGTGGCCGTCGAGAAATGGCCTGCCGAAGGGCTGCCGCAAAATCCGCGCGCGTGGCTGGTGAGCACCGCGCGGCACAAAGCCATTGACCATCTGCGGCGTGCGCGTCGCATGGAGTTGCAGGAAGACGACGATCTGGCGCGCACCGCTGACTCCCGCTCTTCGCTTCAAAAACATTCCGATGAATCTTTTCTGGAAGAATCCATGCGCGATCAATCCGGGCATCATGCGTCGATGAACCATTCATCCGGGAACGACGAACGACTCAGCTTGATCTTTACCTGTTGCCATCCCGCTTTGGCGCAGGAGTCGCAAGTCGCGCTCACGTTGCGCACGCTTTGCGGGCTTACCACGGAAGAAATCGCCCGGGCCTTTCTTGTTCCGTTGCCCACCATGGCGCAGCGGCTGGTCCGCACCAAGCAGAAGATTCGGGCCGCGGAAATTCCTTACCGCGTTCCGGATAAGCGCGATCTTCCGGACCGTCTGGAAGCCGTGATGCTGGTGATCTATCTGGTTTTCAACGAAGGCTACGCCGCCAGTTCGGGCGACAATTTGGTGCGCCGTGAGCTTTGCCAGGAAGCGATTCGTCTTGGACGTATTCTGTGTGAGCTGCTGCCGGACGATCCCGCGCCGCGTGCCTTACTGGCATTGATGCTCTTGCACGATTCACGCCGCTCTGCCCGCACCGGGCCCAACAACGAACTTGTCACTCTGGAAGAGCAAAACCGGACTCTCTGGGATCGCGACGAGATCCATGAAGGGCAAGCCCTGGTGGAAGCGGTCTTGCGCGCCGGTCATCGTGACGAATACGCCATCCAGGCGGCAATCGCTTTGTTGCACGCGCAAGCCGAAACGCCGGCGGAAACTGATTGGCCGCAGATCGCCGGTCTTTACGATTTGCTCTGCCACGTGCATCCCACGCCCGTCGTAGAGCTGAATCGCGCTGCCGCCGTGGGCATGGCACGCGGCCCGGAAAAAGGTTTACAGCTGTTGGACGAGCTCGCCGCCCGCGGAGAACTTGAAGACTACTATCTTCTTCCCGCCGCCCGAGCGGATTTATTGCGGCGTGCCGGCCGCAAGTCTGAAGCTGCTGCTGCGTATCGTTCCGCGCTCGTCCAGGTAAAAAGCAGCCCAGAGAAGCAGTATCTTGAAAGACGCTTGCGGGAAATGGAAACTGAAGGCTCCTGATCCGGAATCCCGATTCGTGCACAAATCTCAGGTGTGCACTAACACCAGTCGTGCAGAAAACACCGTTTGTGCTAAGCCCCTTTCTTACACAAACCCTGTTCGTGCACAAAGCACGTCGAGCGAATACAATGATTCGCGGTGTAGCGACGCCAGCAAGTCGCTTTCACAAAATCTTCACAAAGGTGAGCCTTATGCGCAACAAACTTATCCTGACTCTCGTCTGCGTTCTCGCGATTGCATTTTCTCTTCCGGCGCTCGCGCCAGTGCAATATCAATTGAAAGACAAGCACGTTCTGGGTGGCGAAGGTGGGTGGGACTATCTGACCTATGACGCCGCCGGCAAGCGGCTATTCATTTCGCGCGGTACTCACGTGATGGTCGTGGATCCCGCCAAGGGCACAGTGGTGGGCGATATTCCCAACACGCCTGGCGTACACGGCATCGCTCTGGCCCAGGATCTGGGCAAGGGCTACACCAGTAACGGCCGCGAGAACACCGTCACCGTATTCAACCTGGACACATTGAAAGAGACCGCTCGGATCAAGCTGGAAGGCGGGGAAAACCCTGACGCCATCATGTATGACCCGGCGTCCAAGCGCGTTTTCACGTTCAACGGTCGCAGCAAGAACGCCACCGCTATTGACGCCGTAAAAGACACCGTGGTCGGTAACATTCCGCTCACCGGCAAACCAGAATTCGCCGTGGCCGATGGCAAAGGCATGGTCTTCGTAAATATTGAGGACACTGCTGAACTTACCGCCATCGATGCGAAAAATGCCAAAGTGGCCAACACCTGGAAGATCACGGGTTGCGAAGAACCTTCCGGCCTGGACATGGACCAGAAACACCATCGGCTCTTTGCCGGTTGCCACAACAAAGTGATGGCGATCATCAATTCTGACAACGGCAAAGTCGTCACCACCGTTCCCATTGGAGATGGCGTTGACGCGAATGCTTTTGATCCTGGCACCGATCTGGCATTCAGCTCCAACGGTGACGGCACGCTCACCGTGGTCCACGAAGATTCGCCGGACAAGTTCACGGTAGTGCAGAACGCCGCCACTCAAAAGGCCGCGCGCACCATGGCCCTGGACACCAACACGCACAATGTTTACCTGGTGACAGCTGAAATTGAAGAACTGCCACCCGCCGAAGGCCAGACGCGTCCGCGCCGCAGCATGAAGCCTGGTTCGTTCACCGTGTTGGTGATGACCAGAAAATAGAGTTTTCTACTTCGTATATTTTTCCGGCAGCTGGTGGTCCTTGTCTTCTGCTTCCCAGTAGATGCTCAGGATCCACCAGCGCTTGCCGTCATGGATCAACTGAAAACTGTTGATCCCGCGGGCAAAGGGCTGGGCGTCGTCCTTGGCGTGGCGCGATTCGTACGTGCTCCACACGTGCGCCAGGTGGTCCCAGAGCTCCGCCTTGTTGGCAATGGATCGCTCAAAGAAGCCTTCTTTGGAAAAGTATTGCGAGCCGCGTGTGGCGTACTCATCCGGAGTGAGGACGCGGGCGGAAATCGTGCCTTTGTCGTCGCGACCGCTGGGCATCAAGCGCGCTCCCGGATAGAAGAATGAACGGAAGCGGTCCCAGTCGCGCGGCCCCGCCGGACCGGAAATCACGTCATACGTCGCGGCGATAATGTGATCCACCGAGTCCACATCTCCCGGACGCGCGGTTACAACTGGCGCTGCTGGCGGAGTTTGCGCGGGAGTTGCCGGCGCGGATTGTGTTTGAGTTTGCGCGGCGCCGCCCCAGCAAAGCGCGGCAAAAATCACCAGATAAAGAAAGTGTGCAGGTCGCATTTTCATGCGCACTACTTTAGCAGCAACAAACGTGTGCAGGCCAGAAGCTGAAGCTTGCCACGGCGCGAAAGCGCTAAATCATCACAGAAAACCGTGGCTCATTGGCGCTTCTTCCCCGGGATGTTGGCGCTGCCACCACTGGAAGTAATGCCGGTTGCTGCAGAATTCCGCTGGAGCGCCTTCCACCGTCGGGATGGAAATGCCATCGTCAAACGGTTGACGGCACTCGTGGCATGTACCGGAAACGTTCAACTCTGGCTCTACATCGCCATGCCACGGGATGCGGTGGTATCCGCCTTCATAAAGGCCGGACTTGTACACCGGGCCGGCAATCTTACGCATTCGTGTGTGCCAGTTCTCGCAGTAGGTCCAGTGATCTCCGGTTGGATGGATTCCGCGAAGCTCGCAGTAAGCGGTAACCGTTTCGTCCGGCTGCGGGTTGCGCCAGATTCCACGGTTGCGGCGGTTGAAGCCGCAAGTCCCACAATTATCCGGTCCGCCATTGGGCATGCGCTTTGCCTCCCGTGCTTGAACCTCGCGCGGAGTAATCTTGGCAGCACTCTAGCATACAAATCCTATTGCCGTGGAAGGGTGCGGCCAAGTAATCTCACCCTAAAGAGGATCAGAAAGTGTTTTATCCTGACGAAAGTGTCCGGCTTGTGCGCGAAATTCCCGGCATAACGCTACCCGTTGGCGCCGAGGGGACCGTGGTGAGTTTTACGCCGGACGATGGCGCACAACCGTCGTTAGTCAACGTCAGGTTTCAAACGTCAGATGGTTCGGTGGATGCCACGCTCCCGGAAGACGCTCTTGAGTTTGTGATATCGCGCGTTGCGCAAGACCGTACGGCCGTTTTCTGGAGCCTGGAATCCGAGCACGAGCACTTGATTGAATCGGCTTTGCATTCCATCATGGACTGCGGATTTACCGCGCGCGCCGGCTTGAACGTTGTGCGCTTGCTGTATGACCGTGAGGAGCGCTGGTGGAAATGGGGTGACCGCTTGGCGGACGTATCCGGCGCCAAGGTCGCGGCTACCGCCCACACATGGGACGGTTGCGTGGTGGCCTTCTCCGGGCCGGAGCGTTTTCATTTGGAATTTCGTCTGCGTGGCCGCGGAGAAGCTGTGGTCCTGCTGCATGAAGTGGAATCGGCGTATACCGGGCAGGCGCGCCAAAGCCACTCCGCCATGGGGCTGGCCCGTGTGCTGGCCAGTTTGTATTCTGACGTTGCCGCCGAGTTCTGCGCGTTCCCCGTAGCCGATCCCTGGCTGATGGACGAAGATTGGCGTTCGCTTTTGCGTGCCCCTTTGTATCCGGATTTCTTTCTTCTGCCGGCAGCCCAGTGTCCTGCCGAGGTGCCAGATACCTTTCGTTCCGCGCGCCTCACGCACGAACGCCTGATGTTAACCACACTGCCAGTCAAGTTTGATCCCGCCGATGCGCCCATGCACCGTCAGGAGCGCGACCTGAAAATGGACCGTCTCCGTAAATGCCAGGCCCTGGGCGAAAAATATTACGACCAGATGTACGAAACGCGCTTCAATCCCACGGGGCTTTACAGCAGCGCCAAAGACGCTTTCCATGACGCCATCTCCACGGCCAACGAGTTGGGTCTGGCCGCTGAAGCACGCGCACTGGAAGATCGACTGGAAGGAATCAAATCAGTTTTTCGAAGTCAATTCTCGTAGCAGGCCCGGACATGAGCTCAGCCGCGCGTAACAAAAGCGGCGATCAAGAGTCCACAGAAGACCACGTTCAGAAATAGCTCAGAGAATCCCAGCACGTGGAAATCAATCTTTCGCGGACGCGCGGCGCCCCACACGACCAAACGTATGACCGCGGGAACGAATGCGACGGCCAGCAGGGAAGAAACTAAACCCATCTGCGCGGCGACAATGGCTGCGCCGGCCAGCGTAAAGTGGAAAATGAAAACCGTCTTTGCAGTCCAGAGTTTGTTGGCACGCGAAGGCGCGTTCATTGTGCGAATGCACAGTTGCACAAACTCAATCTGTCCGGCGGCAAAGAGCCAGTTCGCTCCCCAGAGCAGGAACGCCGTGCTGTCCATCTTGCCCGTGGCCACGTAGTAAGCGCCGGCGGCTGCCGAAGTAAGGCCGAGTGCGCCGACGATTTGTTTGCTCACGCGGAACGCTCTGGTCTTCCCCATCAACCAGCGGACGCCAAAGCATCCCAGCCCCATGGCCGCGAGTAGCAGTACTCGACCCCGCCCCAGGCGAACGAGCTCGACCAGGCTAAGTGCTCCCACGGCGATCGCGACTGCCGTCCAGCCGATCGCCAGATGTTTTTCTTCATCCGTGCGCGCCTTAATCAAGGACAATCCCAGCAACGTTTCCAGGGGCTGGTAGGCGAGAAAGCCGGCCGCAGCGGCCATGAAAAACCAGAAAACCGGCATGGCAGCCTGCTGCGCACCGGACGCCAGTCCAACGGCCGAACCGCTGATCAGCGGCAGCATCCACATGCCCCATGAACCGTGTTCCCTGGGGACTACGATCTTGCGGGTTTGTGGTTGCGGGAAGGAAAGGATTCTTGCTCGCCTGAGCGGTGAAGAAGTCGAATTGGAATGGGCGTTCATGGTGTCTGAATCGTAGGCACCATTTTTGCCAACTTGAGTCACATCTCGCTGTGACGCAAGTCACATCGGGCTGGCGAACGCCACATATCTCTATTTTGATTGCAATTTCCGCAGCGCCCACTGAGCGTGGTCGGCTACCGTGGAATCCGGATCTTCGGCCAGGCGTTCAAGATCGACTGTAAATTCCTGATTCCCGCTGTTGCCCATGGCAATGGCCACGTTGCGGCGCAGCCCGGAGTATTTCGTACGCTTCACCGGAGATCCGCGAAACGCCTTGCGGTAGGTTTCAATATCCATCTGTGCCAATGTCTTCAAGTCCGGATGAAACGTGGCTGCTTGCGGCTGAAATTCGGACAGGGAAGTTGCGGGCGCGTTGCCGGACTTGTTGTTCCATGGGCAAACGTCCTGGCAGATGTCGCAACCGAAAACGTGCTGGCCGATTTCTCCGCGCAGGTCTTCGGGAATTTCGCCGCGTTTTTCAATTGTGAGATAAGCAATGCAGCGCCGTGCGTCGAGTTTGCCCGGAGCAATGATGGCCTCCGTGGGGCAGGCGTCAATGCAGCGCGTGCAACTGCCGCAGCGGTCCGCGGCGGGAAGGTCAGCGGCCAGTTCCAGTGAAGTGAGAATCACGCCCAGAAAAAACCACGAGCCCAGTTTTTCGTGGATGATGCATGTGTTCTTGCCGATCCATCCCACACCGGCATATTTCGCATAGACCCGCTCTACCACCGGTCCGGTGTCGACATAGCTACGGACCTGGACTTCCTGGCCCTGCCCGGCTGTCGCGGACTTGATCGCCGCTTCCACTTGCCGCAAGCGGGGCATCAGCGCGTCGTGATAGTCCTTGGTGCCCCAGGCATAGCGCGAGATCCATCCGCGCGTGCGATCTTTTGCGTTCGTGGAGTATGGTTTGTCTGTGTTGTAGTTCAACGCGCAGACGATGACCGATTTTACCCACGGTGCTGCGTTGCGCAGGGACGCTCTGCGCAGCTCGCCGTTTTCCGCGCGCTTCTCCAAATATTTCATTTCGCCGGCATGACCGGCGTCAATCCACTCCGTGAAAGCTTCCAGCTCGGGAAAGTCTTCTTCGCGGACGGCCGCAACTCCTGCCAGATCAAAGCCGGCATCATCAGCGGCCTGTTTGGCTATCTGGGCGAGCTGTTCGCGGGAGATCACAGGAACATTATCCCAGCAAACGCGCCTACTCGCTCCTTACCCGTGGCTAACTGGAAATAACACCCGCACAGTCCGCTGGCAGCCTTTGCTCCCAGACCGTCATCATACAAAGCTGGGTCCTTAACCCCGCTTCGTTCGAACGATCACGCTTTGCTGGCCGGCAAGGAGTTGAGTTGTCATGCTGTGCAGTGTGTGTGAGGCTGTGAATCGCGAAGAAAACAACTTCTGCAGGACGTGCGGAGCGCGGCTGGCGCGTCGCCCCGGGGCTGATGTCGGGAAAAAATGTGGCGCCTGTGGCCGGACGAATGAGCCCGGGTACCGCTACTGTGGTCAGTGTGGATCTGACATGGAGCACCACGGGACCAACAATCACTCAGAGGGGCCCGACTTCCACCAGGCTTCGGCCATCGCGAACTCTTCGTTGCCCCCACCCGAGACGGGTACTCGGCTTGACCCATTGCCCGTGGCGGCCTCGGTGGAGATTGCTCCGCCGCTGCTGCCGCCGCGCACTCCGCCGGAGTTTTTTAAGAATGTGCCCCGGCGGCGGACCGCCAGCACCAGCACGTCGTTCCTGGGACTCGGCGATCGTGCCGACGTCAGCTACCTTTTACGCGACGAGCAGACTTCGCGGCATGTTCTTCGCAAGGTCGTGCTACTCAGCTTGCTGGCCGGCGTAACATGGGTAGCATACTTCCGCTTAGTCCCGCTGTACCGCGCCGATTCCCAGTTCGTGGAGCACACCATTTCCGGTGTCAGGTACGCGATGGCCAGTGGCGATCATCAAAAACACGCCTCTTCAACGGCCAGCGGTTCATCTGCCCAAAGTGCGGCGGCGAACGACAGGAAGCCGGATGATCTGGAGGCCAGCTCGCAAGCGTCCGGCGATAACACGCCGGCAACTTCCGGTGCGAACCGCACTGAGGGTGAAGGTGCGAGCCATACTGATAGTGACAGCGCCAAAGCTAACCCTGACAATCGCCAAAGTTCAGCGGACGCCGGAACTGCCAAACCTTCTCCCGCTGAGACTGCCGGTGGACACAAGGCCGTGGTTGCGCGTCGCAAGCCAAGTCTTGTTCTGGTTCGGGCCCAGCAATACCTGCAAGGCAAGGGTGTGCCGCAAAATTGTGAACAAGGCCTGGTTTACCTTCGCGCGGCCGCGCTAAAGAATGACCCGCAAGCCGCGGTGCAAATGAGCGCTCTATACGCCAGCGGGCACTGCGTCCACCAGGACCGCGTAACTGCTTATCGTTGGCTCAGCTCTGCGCGAGAGCAGCAGCCTTATGACCAATGGATACAGCAAAACCTTGACGTGCTTTGGGGACAGATGAGCCCGCTAGAGAGGAAGCAGATTATTAATTGAAAAGGGAAGTCAATTTGCGGAGGAATCTAAATGCCGAGCTTCTTTACTTCTTCACCATAATATTTGCGGTAGAGGATGTCCCACTCCTGCGTGCCTTCGGTGATGGTGCGCTTCTGGCTTTCGATTTTTGCCCGCGCCGCCAGGTCGAGCTTGGCTTCCTGGGCTAGTAGTTCTTCCAGAATGCGGCGGGCTTCCATGCGGATGGTGTTGCGGTCTTCCAGAAATTCCACTTGGTCCAGTTCAGCCAGCGCGTCCGCCACCACATGGGCCAGCTTGTTCACTTTGTCGCGGGAAAGTCTCACAGCACCGCCTTGTATTTCTTTACCAGTTCGTTCTTGATCTTCTTGAACATCTCCTGGTAGCTGGCGCCGGCTTTGCGCATCTCGTCGTCGTACTGTTCAAGGATGAGGCGCACCTCATCATTGATGCGGTCTTCCAGCTGGAGTTCTTCCAGCAGCGCATTGTTCATGGCTTCGGTGACCGGGCCGACTTCACTGGTTTCAATGAATTCGCCGGTTACCAATTTTTGGGTTACTTGACGGGCCAGATACCCGACATATTCTTTAGAGAAGAGCATGCTTGTTCAGACGTATGTGATTGAAAAAAATAGTTTAGCACAGCACCGCCTCGTGCTGAAAGCGGCGGCGGCCTAGGGTAGTTCCACATCCAACGCATACACGTCGGCCCAGCCCGAGCGTACAGAGCCAATGAGCGAACCATCCGGGGCAAATCCTTCAAATCCGCAACGCATCGCGCCGGATTGAATCAGCTTGCTGAAGTCCTTGAACTGCGCGGTCTTTCCGGTTTTCGGATCCAGTCGAAACACCGCTTCACCAGGGGCCCGGATGTCCTGATAATAAAGGTGGCTGCCATCGCGTTCCCACTCAAGCCTTGCCACTTGGATTGCGGTGGCAGCTTGCTTCCACTTTTGTGTGAGTGGATCGTAAAAGAAAATGTGTTTGGCGTCCTGCGACGTGGCCGCGAGATAGTTTCCGGTTGGGGACCACCGCGGAGTGCGTAATCCCTTCGATCCAGGAAACTCTGAGATTTCATGTGTGCGCAAATTCACCGCTGTGATTCCAGTTTCCGGGTAAAGCTCTGGCTCCACGCCGATCACCACCGACTTCCCGTCCGGTGACCAATCCATATACTCGCGAGAAAAAGGATCGTTCTCAATTAACCGCGAAGGCGTGCCGCCATCTGCCGGTATGGTGTACGCAGTGGCGTAGCTCTTAGGCGCCTGCCCTCTAAAAAGGATCTGCTTTCCGTCACGCGACCACCGGGGCCTCAAAGCCGCCATGGGCGGTGAGGTCAACTGCAAACGTTCGCTTCCGTCGATTCGGCTCCGCCACAAAGTTGCGCCTGGAGGCGCGATATATGACACCCACTCCCCATCTGGAGAGAACGCGAGATCCAGAGCTTCCACTGGCGACAGGAAGGGAACAAAGCCCATTTCTTTTCTGTCAAAACGTACCGTTGAACCTTTGAACTCAAGTCCAAAGGCAAAAATCCTTTTGCCATCAGGGCTGATGGTCGGTTCGGCAAAGAGCGTTGGCCCGTCCGTGAGGCGAACCGGCGAGTGCTTTCGCAGATGCAGAAAGCCGGCAGGTTCATTGATTGCCCAAAGATCCAGCTTTCCTGATGCATCGGAGCGATAAATGTAGCTTTTCCCGCTGGGCGTCCACACACCGCAACAATCTTTGGGCGGGTTCTTGCGGCCGGGGAACAGCGGGTGAGCATTCGAACCATCAGCGTTGGCTTCCCATATTTCTGATGTGTTGTTCCACTGTCCCACACTGTAGCGGAAAATTGTTCCGTCTGGGCGCCACGCCAGGTTCCAGGGAACTCCGCTGGTTTGAAGCAGGTGACGGCGGTTACTTCCATCACGGTCAACAGAAAAAATCTCGCTGTCACTTACACATAGGATCCGTCTGCCATCGGGAAACCACGCAGCCTGATCTACTTCCAGGTTTCCAACGCGATGCGGCGTCCCTCCCTGAATGGGCATGATCCAAAGTGGATGCTTCTCCTGGTACAAGGACGGGCTACGCGTGATCAGAAGTTCGGAACGATCAGGAGAAACCGCTACGAGCGCTGCTGGAAACGGCATGACGACCGGAATTTCCTCGCCTCCAGCAACGGAGATTTGCATTAGCGGCCACTGTGTGCCGTTGCGTTCCACGAAATATACTCTGGCGCCGTCGGTGTGCAGCCCGCTGGTTCCTTCCGCTTTTCCAGAGTGAGTCAGCTGCGTGGTCCGTAAGACCCGGGGATGATGCGCGAGCGATATCCAATCCACGGCCAGCGCTCCCAAGGCAATGGCCGCCAGAGCCGATCCGACGAAGGCGGCGCGCCGCAGCCCATGGGTTCTACCAGCTTTGCTTGGGGGCGGTAGCACCACCAGTTGCGGCGTAACGTTGCTCGGAAGTTGTGCTAAGGGGTAAACCACTTCAACCGCAGCCTTGAAGCGGTAGCCGCGGCGCCCCACCGTCTCAACATAACGGGAGCTTTCCGCAGTGTCACAGAGCGCCTGGCGCAGCTTATTCACGGCGGTACTGATGCCGTGATCAAAATCGACAAATGTTTCCTTGGGCCAAAGCTCTCTGCGTAAGAGCTCTCGGGAAATTACTGTTCCCGGCTCGCGTAACAATATGGAGAGAACCAGAAACGGACGGTCTTGCAGCTTTATTTTGATGCCGTGCTTGTGCAGTTCAGCCGAACGCAAATCTACTTCATAGGGGCCAAATCGGACCAATTCATGCGTCTTGAATTCTCGTAACATCACCGGTTCTGCCCTACTTGCGCAGTGTAGTGTAGCGCGAGAGAGTTAAGTTACAACTGATTTCGCCCCTTAAGTCGCGTGAATACTTACGCATACCCGGTGATGAATTGACATATTTTGCCAAGCCTTCAGCGGGACCGAATCCGTTTCAAGGACGTCAAGCCCATTTCCGTCAATGGGTTAGACGGTGATGATAAAAGATCGCCAAGGGAATCGCGGGGCATTGCCCGGGAAAAGACAAAACCCCACTATCTCGTCTCAACGGGACGTTCGCGCTGGCTGCTCTCGGTTGCCCTTGAGGCTAAGTTCGATTTAGCCGCCGGACGGCCGGCGCACAAGTCTCGCAATTCTTTTCCGACTTCGAACCGTGTAACGCGGTTAGAGCAGGCTCACTATTTGTTAGGTGAGAGCGCTTTTCACGCGCGGTTCCATCGCGAGAAGAATGGTGTTCTCGCCGCGTAAGCGGCCCTGGGATAGCTCAAAGAATCTGGGGTAGTTCCAAAGAATAAGAGAAGTTAGGAGAAGGCTCAATGAGAGATAGGGTTCTGCGATTGACCATGTTGACGGCAGCGGTCTTGCTGCTGTCTTCTCCCCTGGCGACAGCACAGCTGGTCGACAACAACAAAGCTCCCAATCCTGCGAAAGCGGGCATCAATAAGACTCTGGCAGATGAGATTGGACCGGGGCGTGGGGACCTGCTTACCCCCAACTCGTCCTTGTTCATTATCAATCGTGATCCCTTCCGTTCCATTCGCCGCGGCAGGCAGATTTTCCAGCGCAAGTTCACCCGCGCCGAGGGCCAGGGACCAAACAACCACGATGGCGTGGGTGACATCACCAAAATCGGTGGCATTGGCGCCGGACTGACTGACAGTTGCGCCGCTTGCCATGGCCGGCCTCGCGGGTCGGCCGGTTCCGGCGGCGACGTGGCCACTCGTCCTGATAGTCGTGACGCTCCGCATCTATTCGGCCTGGGGCTGAAAGAAATGCTCGCTGACGAGATGACCACGGACTTGCGCGCCATTCGCGCCCAGGCAGCCGTTGACGCAGGGAAGGGCCACCATTCGGTGACCCGTAAGCTCCAGAGCAAGGGAATCGGCTTTGGCTCCATTACCGCCAATCCTGACGCAACTTTTGATACCTCAAGAGTCGAAGGCGTGAACCCTGACCTCCGCGTGCGGCCGTTCTTTGCTGAAGGCAGCACTATCTCCATCCGCGAATTTCTGGTGGGGGCTTTCAAAAATGAAATGGGTCTGGAATCCGCTGATCCCGATCTGGCCAAAGCCAGCGCCGGAGGCCGAGTCGTTACACCTTCCGGAATGGTCCTGGACGGCTCCATCGACAAGATTGAAGCGCCGCCTTCACCTGAAGCGGGCGCGGACCCCGATGGCGACGGCATCACCAATGAACTGCCGGTCAGCATTGTCGATCACGAAGAGTTCTATTTACTTCACTACTTTAAGCCCGCCGTTTATAAGCAGACGGAAGAAACCAGAAAAGGCCGCCGGCTTTTCGACAAGGCTGGTTGCGCATCCTGTCATGTTTCTGATCTGTTGATTGAACACGACCGGCGCGTAGCCGATCTGGACACCGTATTTGATCCAGTGCGCGGCAATTTCAACAATCTGTTTGCCACGGCCACGGCGTTTCTCCATGAAGTCCACGACAACAGCGGGTTCCCCAGCATTAAGCAACCGCTGGGCGGGCAGTTCCTGGTAGCCAACATTTTTACCGATTTCAAGCGCCACGACGTTGGTCCAGGATTTTACGAGCGTAACTACGATGGCTCAGTGACCACCGAATTCCTTACGCGTCCGCTTTGGGGCGTAGGTACTACCGGTCCCTACGGGCATGATGGCCGCAGTATCAACCTGCATGAAGTCATCATGCGCCACGGTGGGGAAGCCCAGGAATCACGCGATGCCTATGCTCATCTCGAAGAGGAGGAGCAGAACCGGCTGCAGGCGTTCCTGAACACGCTGGTCTTGTTTCCGCCGGACGACACGGCATCTAACCTGGATCCTGGAGACCGTTCCACCAAAGGGTTTCCTCAGTTCGGACACGGCAGCATTAAATTGACGGTGTTGTTTAACGATCCCCACGACCCGGAGTAGGCGCGCCTGTCCCTGCTCTGGAACCTATATAAAAAGGACCGCCGAATTAAGGCGGTCCTTTTTTCTGACAGTGGGAGGATTTGCGTTTGTGCTACCGGCTGATGTCCAGTGCCACGCCACGCGCCGTCGGAGCGCCTGTGCCTTGGGTAATGCCAGTTCCCGTAATCTTGCGGGTGGGAGCGACATTTCCGCTGGCTCCCGCGAAATTTGTAAAGACGGCAATTTCACCCACCGAAGGATCGGCTACGTAAAGGTCCGTACCGGCAGGCACGGTGTCCAGGACCATCTGGTTGGGTCCGCCCAGGGTCGTGGCTGCTCCGCTGATCGTTGCCGCGGGTGAGATGTTCCCGTTCGCTGTGGCCGCGTTCAGATAAACAGTGACCGTCGGAGGTATGGAAATTGGAGTCCCAGCATTGGCTACCACCAGGCGTCCGCTCGTATCCACCAGCACGCCGGATGGTGTTGCCAGGTTCGTGTTGCCGCCGCTGATGGTGCGGGTCGGGCTTACTGCGCCGGTCAGAGTGCTGGCGTTGTCGAATATGGCAATCTGGTTGGCCCCAGGGTTGGTTGCATACAGGCGGTTGTTGGCTGCATCCACAAATATCGCTTGCGGAGCAAAGGTCAGGACCATGTTCTGCGTAGGAATCGTCTCACCGTTGGACGTGGAAGCTTTGAAGGTGAAGATGTCGCCGCCGTCCAGGACATAGAGCAGGTCTTTGCCGGCATCCAGGGCCACGTCAGATGGTGCGGTGAGTCCGGCGGAGAATGCGATCTCACGGGTCGGCGCGATGTTGCCGCTCATCGTGCTGGCGCTGCCAAACACCAGGACCGTGCTCGTGCCGGAGTTGGCAACGTAAAGCTGGTTGTTGGTGGCATCCAGGAAGATGTACTGCGGCGAATTCAGCTTCGTGTTCACGCCGCTTACCACGCCGGACGCTGCAATCGCTCCAGACGCCGTGAACCCGTTGTTGAACCGAAGAATTGCGTTGGCGGTATCGTTGGAGACATAGAGTATGCCCGTCGCGCCGGTGCCGCCGCCAGTGCCGCCACCACCGGTGCCTCCGCCGGTGCCTCCACCCGTGGTTCCGCCAGGTACCGGACGGCGCGGAGAGATCACGCAGCCAACAAGACATAGGAAAACCAGTAGAGCCGCCAGCAAACCGGAAACTCTGGGCAGGGACACATTTGCTCGTGTCATGTTTTTAAACATAAGTCCAGTGATCATAACCCGGAACGCTCAAGCGCAAACACTTTTGCATTGTTTCTCGGGGTACCTTTGTAATCCTTCTTCCGCATCAAGTGGTCTAGCGTGCGGCGCGCTACAAAAGTTTTCCTCGTGTTCTGAATGCCTTGCCTGAGTGCCTCTATTCAGATATCGCAACCTGAGTCTTGGCAACCAGGGACGCACCGCAAATTTGCCTTCGTACCATACCCGCCCGGGCTATCAGACATCCCGGCCCAATCGAAGGTACATGTCTGGCCCAAAATTAGAACATGCCTACTTAGTGTCTAAAAAGCCTGTTTTTGTATGGGTACAAAGGTCGCCAGCGGGCGGGCTACTAGGCCATGTAGTTAACGCAAACCATTTGATATCTGTTGCTTACGCAGACAATAGCAACCAGCCTACCAACATTAAAGATTTTAACGCACTGCTAATCGCCTTCTAATTGCCTCCGACGAGAATCGTTCATGCGGTGGCACTCCGGTCCATCGCTGTCGAGCACCCGCGATCTGTAGACGAAGTTGTCGAGCTTCGCGCAAAAGAGTGACGACACAGGGCAAAACCTTTAGGAGAAATAACCATGAAACCGTCTTCCGGGACCTTGGCTTTTGTACGCATCTTTGTGTGGGTGGTGGCCATTGTTGTCGCGCTGGGTTACTACGGCCACGTGCGGGCCCAGGCCGGTGCATCTCAGACCGTTGTAATTCCACTGCGGCCTTTGGCGGCACTGTCGAGCGTTCCCGTACCTCCGGTCTTCGGCCTGGAGGGCATTGTTGCTGATAAGACGGCTGCCATTCAATTGGGCAAAGCTCTTTTCTGGGACATGCAGGCCGGTAGCGATGACATCCAGGCTTGTGCCAGCTGCCACTTCAATGCTGGCGCTGACAGCCGTCCGACTAACCAGGTGAATCCTGGTCAGGCCGGCGGCGACAACACATTTCAGTTAGGCGTACCTTTCAACGGCTCTCTGGGTCCCAACTATCATTACAATCCAGGAACTCCCGAAGCAGGCTTCGGCGGCTTCCACGATGGCGATTGGCCATATCACAAGCTAGCTGACCCGGCCAGCCATCAGGGCCGCTTTAATGTTGTTTCTGACGTAAACGACGTCTCGGGTTCCCAGGGTGTTTTCCCCACCACTATGAATCAGATCGTGGTGAACACCACCACGACGAATGACGGAACCGGCAACGCCAACGGTGGCGGTACAAAACACGGAGCCAACAACGGTGGCGGTGACGATGGCTCTGACGATGGCGCCTTGCGGACCCGCAATCCTGGCGGAGTTCGCCAACCCGGAAACTCGGGTCCCGGCAATTTGCCTCCTCCGAACGGTGGATTCTCGACCCGGCCCCTGGCGGTTGGCAACGGTAGCGTCAACAGCGCCACCAGCACCAGCAGCGTGGAACAGAACACTCCGGTGCCGGATCCTATCTTCTCTTATCCTGATCCTGACAAGCCGGGCGCGGTCATTAATACCCGCCGGACCACGGGACGCAACACTCCCAGCGCGGTGGATGCGGTTTTCAACTATCGCAACTTCTGGGATGGTCGTGCGCAGAACACCTGCAACGGCGCCAATCCTTTCGGCGCTCGTGACAAGTCCGCGCACCTGCTGGTCATGGACGCGGTGGACGGCAAACTCGGACCGGCCATGGTGAGCATGCAGAACTCAGCGCTTTGCTCACAGGCCCTGGGCCCGATCCTTAACGGTACGGAAATGTCCGCGCAGGGTCGTGATTTCCATCAGGTTGCCAAGAAGCTCTTGAACCGCCAGCCGCTGGCACACCAGTTTGTCGATTCTAGTGACAGCGCTCTGGGCAAGTTGTCCTCTGCGCCTGCCAACGGGCTCAAGGTTCAGTACGCCGACCTCATCAAACTGGCTTTCTTGCCTGAGTGGTGGCAGTCGACGTCGGCCATCTGCGCCAACAACGCGGACGGAACCGTTAACAGCACAATCGATCCTAAGGCTGCGTCCTGCCCGTCAGGCACGACTCAGTACTCGGAAATGGAATACAACTTCTCGCTCTTCTGGGGCGTAGCCATCCAGCAGTACGAGAGCACACTGATTGCCGACCAGACGCCTTTCGATAAATACATGGAAGGCCAGCAGACCTACACGCTGATTGGCGACAACGACAGCATGTCTTACACCATCAATCTGAAGCCTGGACTCACGCCGTACACGATCTCGGTGATCAGCTTGAATCCGAAGTTTGATTTCAGCGATCAGGACACGTTTGCTTTCGATGACGGCTTTGGCCGCTTCACCGGTACCGGCGTGGACGGCACGGTGGACTACGCTGCCGGGACGATCGTTATCAACTTTGAAGAGCCGCCGGTTTCCACGGTTCCCGTAAAGATCGGTTATTCGGTCGGCGCCACGGTTCCGATGACGACCGGGCAACTGCGCGGACTTCTGGTCTTCCAGACCAAGGGCCGTTGCGTGGTTTGCCACGGTGGTCCGGAATTCTCCAACGCCGCCGTGGACACGGTTGGTCCGGTTCCGCTCGAGCGCATGGTGATGGAAGATCTGAACGTTCGCGTGTATGACACGGGCTTCTATCACGTTGGTGTTCGTCCGGGCGCGGAAGACGGTGGTCTGGCGGGTTCCGATCCGGTTGCCGCCATGCCGCTCTCGCTGGGTGAAGAATTGCGCCAGCGCGTGTGCAACGACGCTTCGGTTTCCATCATCGTCCCCGGTCGTCCCGGTGACGGCATTACCCAGGCGCCTCTGAGCTGCAACGATGACATCGCGCGTACCGGCTTCTTCAAGACTCCGCAACTGCGCAACGTGGCTTTGACCGCTCCGTACTTCCATAACGGTAGCCAACTCACGCTGGAGCAGGTAGTTGAGTTCTATAACCGCGGCGGCGACTTCAACATCGTTTCCGAACTGTCGATTATGGATCCGGACGTGGAAGCTCTGGGCTTGGGTCTGACCGAACAGGAAAAGACTGACCTGGTCGACTTCCTGCGCACGGGTCTTACCGATCCCCGCAGCGTGGCTCAGGCAGGACCGTTCGACCATCCGCAGTTGTTCGCGGCGAACGGACACCCGCAAGGCGCCAACGGTTATCCGGTACAGAACGACCAGTCGCGTCCCGGACAGGCCACCAACTCGATCATGGAGATTCCAGCTACGGGCAGCAAGGGCGGCAAGCCTTTGCCCACGTTCCTGGAAAACATGGTGAACGCCAGGACCGCGAATCCTAACTAAGTTTTGAAAGTAATAGGGCAAGCGTCAACGCACGACCAGCAACACTTAAACATTTGAGGGGCAGTAGCAGACTGACGGAAGGAGTTTTAAACACAATGAGGGCATTTCAACACAACAAGGTTTTCCAACTGGCAGTGATTACTCTGCTGCTGATCTTCGCCGTCGCGGGGACTCTCCAGGCGCAGATTTTTCCACTGCCGGCCGCTGTGCCCCCCGCACCAGCGATTGTCAACCCGTTCATGGGTACCGTTTCCCCAGGCTACGACATACTCGGATTCATCGAGTACGCATCGGTAGATGGTGGTGCGGCGGCTCTGTGTACGACACCGACCGGTCTACCAGTGCCGCTGCCGAACGCAGTGGGCGTGGCTCCGGCTCCGCTTCCGGCGGGTGCTCCGCTGACCCCAGGTTGCAAGACCGCGGGTGGGTGGATCGAAATCAACAACACAGTGATCCGCGTTCCGGCGAACGTCATTGTGGTTCTTCCCAATACATATATGACCTGGGAAGAGCTCTTTGAGAACAATCCGGGCGCCGTGATGTGCACCGCTCCTGGCACGCCTGCCAACTGCACGTATACGGCTCCGGTCCCGGGTGAAACTGGTTTAGCGATGTCTGACAAGGTGCACTCGCCCTTCACCTTCGAAGCGCACGTGCAGGGTCAGATCGTGAACGGCCAATATATGGCCGGCCTGATCTTTCTCTCCCAGCAGTCCGGTAACTTCCACATGGGCTTCATTGAGGCCATCAATTACGCTGACGGCAGCTTGACCATTGCTGGCACTCGCGTGCAACTCAACGATCAGACCATTCAGATGACTGACGCCAACGGCAACGCGATCAACAAGGGCCGCTACTCGATTGGCCAGTCGCCGGACATCCGTTTCACGGTAGACCAAGGCAACCCCACGGTAGTTGCGCAGACTGGATATCCCCTGTGCATTCCGCGTGTGCCGCCGGGAACTTATCCCGCGGTGGTTGGCGCAGGCGTTTCACCGGGCGTTCCTGATCCTTATGTTTTGGCTGCACCTGCTGGATTCACTTTCACCGGCTTCGACGATCCGCAGTGTCCGGAAATCAACCGGCCCCGCGACGCGACCGTTGGGTTCTCCCGACTGCTGCAGAATTTCACCATGAACGCTCCGGGGGGCGCTCCGACGGCGGACAATCTGTTCCCGCAGGACCCGTTCACCGAAGTCCCGTTTGAAGTGGGCGATTTCGTTACCATGATCGGCACCCAGTTCCAGGACTCGAACCCGGCCAGTCCGACTTTTGGCCAGCCCTACATCTCGGCTACCGAAGTCGTGGACAACCTCGGCGTTTATACCGCCGCTGGCATTGACCCGGCTTACGTTTACATTAACGTGCTACTGCAGGGCACCGGCGGCTTGCCTGACCCGGCGTTCCCGCAGGAAGCTGCGCGCCGTACCAAAGTGGAAGGTATGACCACTGATCCGCTGCGCAACATTGACGTTTCCGCGGTGGACATTGATCCTTGCGGTAACCTCACGTTCCGTCTGCCCACCTGGGTTTCGAACTTCCCGGTTGAGCAGGGCTTGCCCCTTGTCGGTAAGAAGGGCCGGTGGCGCTTCCGTCCGAACGGCGGTACGTTCCTGCCTCCAGTGCAGAACGTCGGCGCTACCACCAGCGGCGGCTTTGTTGGGGTGCAGAACAACGGCTTGGTGTTTGATTACTATCAACTCCCAATCCCGGAATTCATCTTCCCTGAAGACCTGGTACCCGGCAATTTCCCGCCGGCATTCAACTTCCAGGATCTTCCGTTCCTGGTCAACGGTGTAGGCCCGTGGCCCACGCCTGGTTCAATTCTTGACAGCCAGCTGATCCAGTTGGGAGCCAAGCGCCCGGAAGTTCCGCAGCCTGATCCGGCCCAGTTCATCGGTCAGTTGAATCCGTGGCCAGATAGCAAGCCGGCGCCGGCCGCCACGACTTGTAACGCCGGCAACGCCAACGCGGCACACGCGGTTGCCAGCTTCACCGCTGCTGCCACGCCGATCACCGCCGGAACTCTGGTTACGCTCAGCTCCACGGGCAGCACCCCGAGCAACGGTCCGTTCCTCTGGACGCAGATCGTGAACCCGGGCGATCCGGTCATTACCATCAACAACCCCACCAGCGCGACGGCTACCTTTGCCGCGCCGGTTGTGGCCGCTCCGCTGAACCTGAGCATTCAACTCACCGTGGGTGGCGGCAACGCCTCTACGCCTTCAATCGCCACGCTGGCGATTCCGATCAACGTTCCTCCGGCAGGTACGCCGCCGGCAGTCTTCGGCAGCGCAACTCCGAATCCGGCCTTGGGTGACGGCATAACCATAGTCAACCTGATCGCCAACGGTGTTGATCCTTCGGGCGGCACTCTGAGCTTCGCCTGGACGCAGGTTATTAACCCCGGTGATCCGGCCGTAGCTATCACGGCGGCGAACACCGCTAACGCCAGCTTCGTTACACCGCTGGTGCCGGCGACGACCGCGCCGATCATCCTGACCTTCAAGGTCACGGCGACCAGCACGACTGTGGGTCTAGCTCCGGCTTCGACTCTGGTAACTGTCCAGATCAACCCGGTGGCTGATCTGATCACCGTCTCGCACGTTCGCTACATCAAGGGGCTTGCCCGCCTGGTGATCAACGCCAGTGACTTCACGCCTGGTGTGACGCTGACCGTCACCTTGGCGGGTCGGAACGGCGAGAGCCCGACGATTAACCCGGCCACCGGACAACCCTACACCGGAGTGATGGGACCTGTGATCCCGTTCGCGCCTGGTGTGTTCACCATCCGCCTTACCAACGTCCCAGCGCCTGATCTGGTCACCATCAGGTCCAGCGCCGGCGGCATCGTCACCTCGGGTGTCACGATCACCCGGTAAGTAGA
>JANXPR010000538.1 GCA_025357215.1 Acidobacteriaceae bacterium
GGAACAAGCCCGCGGTGTTGAGCTTGTCTTTGTAGGGCGACTTCTGCAACAGCTCCAGGCCTTTGGCATCGGCGTCGCGTTCTTCTTCGGCTTCTGCCGCCAGACCAAGCGACTGGAACACGCGCTCATCCGGGAACAGCATGCGATCGCTGAAACCGTATTTGGTATTGATGCGGTGACCCAGCGCGATGTGGCCCAGTTCCTGCGCCAGCACCATGGCCAGCGTGCCTTCGTCCGGCATCACATCCAGCAGGCCACGGCTGATCACAATGGTGTGTCCCACGGTAAAGGATTCCAGCGGCGTAGTCAGCAGCACGCGGCAGCGTACTTCTGGTTCAATGTTCAGATTGTTGGTGATCTCCAGGTTGTTCACTACCGTCTGCAACACCTTGGAGACGTCTCCATCCGGCGCCAGAATGCCGGCGCGTTCCATGCGGTCAAGCACGTTGTCTTCCGCTTCGCGTTCCCACATGTGCTGGCTCTGGACGGGAGTAATTTCGTTGGCGCCACGGCCGCTTTCGTCCGTTACGTCGGAATCAACTTGCAGCGCCGTGAACTCTGACTGCTGACCGGAATGTTTCAGGTCATAGCCCCACAGGCGCGTCTGGCCCTTCATGGCCACTTTCTGGAACGTGCCGTACTGGGCGTCAGTCTCTTCGGTGTAGACGTACGCCGGCAGCCACTGGCCTTCCTTCATGTTCACGCGCCAGCTGTCAAAGTGGAAAAAGAATTTGGTTTCCGTGGTGGGACCGTAAGTGCCGTTGAACCGGACAATGTTGTAGTCCTGGTCTTCCACCCAGATGCGGCCCATGAAGAAGGGCGCCACGTTTTTCGATTTCGGCGTCACGTCAAACACCAGCGTGCGTACTTCGCCCAGGAACTGGCGGCGCAAGAAGGTCAGCTGGTAGTGCTCGTTGTCAAAATGATCGTTAAGAAAGATCATCTGCATAAAGCCCAGGTGCTTGTAGCGCACTCGGAAAAACATGTCCAGGCGGTCCGCCACGTGGTACATGAAGCCCGTCTGGTTCTTGTCTTTAAAGGCCTGGTTCTTGATGGGCGACTTGTCTGTTGGAGTGAGTTGCAGGCGGCCTAGAAAATATTTGTCGCTGCCCGGCACGGTAACAAAGTCTGGATCAGGCCGCAGGTGCTGGATGTAGGTTTCCACCAGCGGCGTGTATTTGGGCAGCGTCTTCACCAGTTGCGCTTCCTGCGCAAAGATGCGGTCCGTCACGGAGTTGGCTTGCGACGTCGGTTTAATCGAGGGCGGATTGGTGTCACTGGCCATTTCCTGGGCGGCGGCCACCAAACCCAAAGTAAAAAACAGAACGAGGGATCGAACTACAAAACGCATTGTTTTTCTCCAGCCGGGTACGGCTTGTTGTCTTGCTTGTTGTCTGGCCTGGCTTTAGTTAAAAAAGTCTTTTACCTAAACCGTCTTATTCAGACGGTTTTTTGCGAGTGTCTTGCCGGCGGGACTATTCCGCCAGCTCAAAAATAATGTGGACTTGCGCCACGGTGGCGTACGGCACACCGTCACGCAATGCAGGTTTGAAACGGATCTGCTGCGCTGCGCGCAGGGCGGATTCATCCAGTCCGTGTCCCAGTCCGCGGACCACGTGTTGTACTTGCAGATCTCCGCCTGCTCCGAATAGCACTTGCAGAAGGACTTCACCTTCAATGCGCATGCGCCGGGCTTCGTCTGTGTACGCCGGACGAGGTTTGGACAAAATCTCCACCGGCTTGGTGTTGGGGCGGTCGTCAGTGCGGA
>JANXPR010000574.1 GCA_025357215.1 Acidobacteriaceae bacterium
GGGTTGCTGGCGCGCGTCCACCCACTTGGAAAGACCGGAATCGGCGATCTTCTGTTTGGCCTTGGCAAAGACTTCCGGATCGGGCTCACAGGTGATGATCTTGCCAAAGCCGTTTTGCTTCAGGGCTTCGGCCATGTACACGGTGCTTACGCCCATGAAGGTTCCGGTTTCAACAATGATGTTGGGCTTAACGGTAACAACCAGGCAACGCAGAAACTCCAGGACTTCAACTTCAGCGGTCATGGTGTCAAACATTCTCCAGCGCTCCGGGTGCGGGCACTCCGGTGTGGCGCGATGATATTCCGGCTTTACTTCACTGCCGTGCTGGACTACGTGGTCAAGGACTTTGTGGACGGGGTCGAGGCGACGAAATCGCCACCTCGCATAAAAAAGAATTAGTACGCCGGCGACGATCGAAAGCAACGCAGTGAATTGGGCGTTGCTCATTCCAAAAACGACCCGCGGGTTGATGCGGATGAACTCCACCAGAAAACGCTCAATGCCGCTGAGTATGAGAAACTCGCCCACAATCACGCCGGCCGCCAACGGAGTTTGCAGCGATCGCGTGCCGCGCCGCCAGATGTACAGAAAGATCAGCACGCCGGCCAGGAATTCGTAGATTGGCGTGGGATGAACCGCACATGTGGACGGCCATCCGTTGGGATGCAAGGCATCGATCCATTTGCCGCACGCTTGCGTGGTCGGTTCCAGTCCGTGGGGAAAGGCCATGCCCCAGGGCAGGTTCGTGGGAATGCCGTAATCGCCGTCACCAGAAACCAGGCAACCGATGCGGCCCACGGCGTAGCCAATCGCCGCCGCGGAACTGCTGACGTCCAACATGGAAAGCAACTTGATGCGGTGACTGCGAGCAAAAAGCAATAACGTGGCGATACCGGCGACAAATCCGCCGAACCAGGCAAAGCCTCCGCGGAACCAGGCAATTACCTGCCAACTGAAAAGCAGGTCCAGAGTCGGACGGTCCGCCGGCGTATCCATAATGTGCCAGAGCTTGGCGCCCAGGATTCCCGCCAGGGCAACGTAAGCCACGATGCTGTAGGTATCCAGCGTCAGCTTGCGGCGTTTGATTTCGGCGTCCAGCGCAAAATAGGCGGACACAAACGCCAGGCACATGAACAGGCCAAACGTCGGCAACTCAAAGCTGCCATAAATATGGATATAAGGAAGCAGTGGGTCTCCTAAGAGGTCAAGAATCGCAACGGAGAAGTATAAATGGAGGACTTGGCATCCGGCGAAGAGCAGTTCTGAAGGGACACGCTTGGGGGGAAGAAGCGCTGACCACTCACATCCGGAAGCGGACCACTCTAAGCTGACCCACATCCGGTGGCCTAGCATGGCAAACTCCGATAATAGAGATTTTTTAGGTAACGTGAACCCGCCCCTGGGCACTACCCTTCAGACAAGCCCCACACATCAAGACAACCAAGGCAAAACTCCCCCATGGGAAATAAAAAGCAGGACCTGATCCTCTTGATTCCTGGGTTTTATGCAGACGATGAAGGCCACGTCTACCTGTACATGCAGGAATTCCTGCGCCAGCACGACCTGCCTGATTCTCCGCAAGTCCGCGCCGTGGTATGGGAAGAAGCCCGCCAGATGTTTGATGACGTGGAAATTAGCGAGATTGCGGATTGACGTGGACCACGAAATTGGTGATTTCCGATTCGACCAGACCTAGTTGGCGGACGGCAGAACTTCCGGTTTTTGCGCTTTGCCTCGCACCGCAAAGTGCGCGGGCAGAATCAGTATGCGCGGCAACGTTCCATCTTTGCGGCGAAAGCGCTTGAGATCAGCATAGGTGGCAATGCCAAGTTTTTCCTCCAACGCGGTGTTGGCAGGCACGTCCACAATGTCGAACAAGTCGGCGGGATGGAACCTCTGCTGGGCCGTGATCAACAATTCGCGTTCGCTGCGCAGATCGGTAGTAACAGCGGGATCCAGCACAAAGCACCAGTAGATGTCCCACTCGCGCGCTTTGCCGTCCACGGTGTATTTGTTCACCAGCCGCGTGTGGTCGTACTCCGGTCGCGCCGTTGAATGGTACTGCCCTCCGGGGACCAGCACGTACATATTCAAGCGCTTGTCCAACGGTTTGTCTTCGGCCAGGCGCTCGCCAAAATTCCACGGACCGAAACTCGCCATCCGTTTGGCTCCGCTGATCTCCGGTGAAAACACCAGGTCGGCGCCGTCATGATAGACAGCGTAGGGCTTTACCGGCGCGGGGGCCGGAGCCGGAGCGACGACTGCCAGTGTGGCGGCAAAAATGCCCGCCTTCGATAGTCCTTGGATGTACTTGAGCACGAGCGGTGATTATTCCAGCTAGTTTTCTCCGGGGCAAGCAAACAATTCACCCGCGGGA
>JANXPR010000010.1 GCA_025357215.1 Acidobacteriaceae bacterium
CAAAATTGCCGGCTTTGTTGGTCTTGGTTTTGTAGACCTTGCCGGTGAGGGCGCTGGTCAGCACAACATCCATACTCTCCAGCGGCTTGCCTTCCTGCGTAACCTTACCCTGAACAGGCACGCTCACGGTCTGGGACGCAGCAGGCATGGCACCCAGGGCAAAAAATACAGCAGCCACCACGGTTAGAGCAGCCAGTTTCTTCAATGTTGTCGCATTCATTTTGGTTTCGCCTCCGGCTGGAACTTGGAATCTTCTACTATCAAACTTCCGTATTCCAAGTTCCGATGTTTATGTTCAGATTTTATGTCCCGCGGCCTGGGCAGCGTAGGGAATCGGGTCCGGCGTTCCGGCTTCAGAAAAAGCGCGGAGACGCAGGGCGCAACTCTCACAAACACCACAAGCCAAATCTCCCTGGCTGTAACACGACCAGGTCAAATCAAAAGGGGCGCCAATTTGCAGCCCCAATTTCACAATCTCTGCC
Organism: Acidobacteriaceae bacterium; assembly: GCA_025357215.1. Lineage (GTDB taxonomy): Bacteria > Acidobacteriota > Terriglobia > Terriglobales > Acidobacteriaceae > Angelobacter. The sequence continues at coordinate 483 of JANXPR010000010.1, forward strand.
TTACGCAGGGCGATGAGCGGAGCAACGATCCCAATACGGCCTTCGCGCGTGCCCTGCCTGATTACTTCCTCAAACGCCCGGTAATACGCCGGACGGCAATCCGGATATCCTGAACTATCCTGCTCCACGGCGCCGATGTAAATCCGCGTGGCGTCCAAAACTTCAGCCCAGCTTACGGCAGCCGACAAAAAATGCGCGTTGCGGAAAGGAACATAGGTCACGGGAATTTCACCGTGGCCGATATCTTCCCGCGCTGCAGGAACCGCAATGCTGCTATCCGTGAGCGCCGATCCGCCAATCTTGCCAAAAATCTCGTTACGCACCGCCAGCCGCGTGTCTATTTCCAGGCGGTCACAAATTGCGTCAAACGACTTGCGTTCGCGAGCTTCCGTCCGCTGGCCGTAACTGACGTGCAGAGCGGCGGCGCAAGTATCGCGGGCGGCCAGGGCCGCACACACGCTGGAGTCCATGCCTCCGCTCAAAAGCACTACCGACCGCGGCTTGCTACCGGTCAAAAAAAGGAGCTCCCTTTTTGTTTGTTCTTGCCTTAGTTCGATGGTCCCAGAGACCGAATTGCTGCCTTATTATCAAAGAATTATCTCAGAACTGGCACGGAACTTGCTGTCGAAATCGGTGTTGGCCAACACCGAAATCTAACCCGACGCGCGTCGTAATCGCCGGGTTATTGGGAAATTCCGTGCCGCCCCTACGGGGCTCAGTATCAATTCGCCATCTTACCCACCCCTACGGCTTCGCATGCGCTCGCCTCGGAGTGGGCTAGGCTGTTTCGCGCCTGCGGCGCTGGAGCGTTTCTGCGCGTTCTTTGTCGAGCCTACTGGTTGTCGGTGCCCGTATCCACACAGACTCTCAAGGTCTAAGCTACCGTTAGGCCTCTCCATCCAGACCCCAGCAAGCAAAGCTTGTGCCGGGACCCCGTTCAAGTCAGCCCCTGACACTTGCGAATCCGCAGCCAGAAATTAAGAGCTTGCGGAAAGAGCCAGTTCACACTCCGGCATGTCAAACCCCTTTTGTCGCCGGCTCCCAAATGAACTTGTGAATCTGCAGTCCCAGGCGGACGTTGAGTTTTTCTTCGAGGATCCAGTCCGTTAGCTGCCGCGGATCAAGCTGGCAGTTGGACGCGTCACGCTGCGGGCTGGGGTCTTTACGGAAAGCCGGAGAAAAAATCACCGAGCCGACCTTGCTTTCGAGCGCATGCTGACGGGTAAAGTCGCGGGCGAATTCGTAGTCCGCACGATCGGCGATCACGAACTTGATTTCGTCTTTGGGCGTAAGGGTTTCCATGTTGTTCATGCGAAACGTGCCGCCTTCGCCTGAGCCGGGACATTTTACGTCCACTATTTTGTGGACAGCTTGGGGAACGTTTTCCAGCGGACGTTCTCCGCTGGTTTCCAGCAGCAGAGTGTATCCGTGGGCGAGAAGAGTTTCCATTAGGGGAACGAGCTCGCGCTCCTGCAACATGGGCTCGCCGCCGGTGATTTCGACCAGGCCATCTGGCGCGAGGCGAGCAACTTCGTCTTCGATCTCTTCCACAGACATTTTCTTGCCGCCGCTGAAGGTGTATTCGCTGTCACACCAGCGGCAGCGCAGGTTGCATCCGGTGAGCCGGACGAAGATGCAGGGAATCCCCGCGAACGACGATTCGCCCTGAACGGACCGGTAGATTTCCATGATCTGCATTGGCTATGAGAAAGGGCGCTCCACAAACTTTCTTACTCGGAATAGCGCGCCGTGGTGGTGTCAGTCTCAAACACGGTCACATCTTTCACGTCGACGCGGCCGTTGGTCACGCGCTTCAGGCGTTCGTTAGCCTGGTCATAAAAGTATTTGGCCAGATTTTCCGCCGAAGGATTCAGCACCTTGAACGGCTCAATGTCGTTGAGCATCTGGTGGTCCAGGCGGTCAATCACGTGTTTCATGACTTCCTTGAGGTCTTTGAAATCCAGAAGGAGGCCGGCGTGGTCCAGCTGGGCTCCGCGCAGGGTCACGCGGACCTTGTAATTGTGGCCATGCGGATTTTCGCACTTGCCTTTGTAATTGCGCAGGTAATGTCCCGCGGCGAATGAATCTTCTACCGTGACTTCGTACATCTTGTTTCCTCTGTTAGCGGGCTGTTTTGCGTGAAAGTCTATTGTAAATGGTGGACTTGAGGCGGAGCGAGGACACATTCCCACGATAAGTCTATCCAGCGGTTCAGCGGCCTGGACGCCCCGAGCACCAGTGGCTTGGCCTACGCGCAAGCCTTCGGCAGAGAGGAGGAGTTCTTTCTTTGGCTTTCCCAGCGCTTACCCGTCAGCGCGCGTCGCGCGCCTCCAGGACGCACTGGGCTAACTCCTGTCGCGCCTCCGGCGCTGGGGCGTCATTGTGCGCAACAGTGAACTTCAGGACACTTGACACGCGTGCGCGCGGCAGGAAGGGCTTCGCCCAATCTGGGTCCTTCGCTCGGCCTGTTGGCCTCGACTCAAGATGACAAGTTGATGCGCGGGCGAGCGCGTTGGCACCCGCGCGACTGTCCTATTTCGCAGGTGAACATCAAGCGAATATGAAGTAAAATAGCAAAAAGCCAAGCCCTTAGCAATTAGTTCTTGGCCGATAGCCAGGCAAGTTGTGGAAGGGCGCGTTCTTTGACAACTTAACCATATAGCACTTCCTTTAGCCGAACCGGCAGGACTTGTGACCACTCAGCGTTGGGATTTGTATTGGGCTTGGGCTTGGACGGCCCAAGCTCCGTGCAAGGGCCGTGCAAGCTCCGTCCAAGCACCGTGCAAGCTCCGTCCAAGGGAGGCCCAAGCCCCGAATGGGCTAAAGTCTTTGTTTGCAATGCGGGCCTGAAAATGACGGGGGGGGGGTGGCCACAGAGCGGCCAATCGTCGGAATCGGGAAAGGCCAAGATCGCCGGAATCGCCGTGATCGGAAAAGCAAAAGCAGATTCCTCCCGAAGGTCGGAATGACAATTCTGAAAAGAGGCTTCCGTGGGTACAGGCCGGGGACATACCTGACAGAACAGACCGGGGACATACCTGACAGAACACACCGGGGACATACCTGACACTGTGAGGAAAGAAAAGCCCGCAGCCGGGGGCGGCGGTGCCACACGAGCATCGCTTGGGAGGAATCGTCTAAGTCTTTTAAACCTTGGGATGAAGACGGAGGGGGATACACTTAGTCCGAAACTGCCACGCTAGTTTCCGGTGTCTTAATAGAGACTAAAAGATGGCATCTGGCGCTCTCAGGGGCCGGATGTCCTTTGCATAGCGATCCATATAGCTGCGCTCAACCTCGGCCGGGGAACGCATGGCCTGGCCGGGGCCTTTTCGCGCGGAGGGGGACCCGAGTGACCGGACAGGAAGGTCTTTTCGACAAAGATTTTTCAGATAAAGACCTGCTGGGAAAGGACATGATGGAAAGAGGTTTTCAACTGGCCTATTTCATTCTGCCTGACCGTTCCACGGCGGTGCGGATCGTCGCCGGGGCCATGAACAAGCTCAAGGCCCAAAGCCGCCGCACATACTGGCGGGACAAGCACCTCAAGCGCGGCATCACGCGCATTACGCGAAATGAGCAGGACGCGCTGCAATGGCTGATCTTTTACGAAGCTGACCGCTATGAAGAAGAGCAGGAAAAAGCCGGGGGAGCCACGCTGCGGGACCTGGTGGTCCGTTACATCAAGAACCTGGTGCGCATGACCACCGCCATGTCTTCTTTCCACGTAAACGTGGGGCTGCAACGCCTGTTGCACAACTACAGCACGGCGGAAACGCAGCGCGTGTACGAAACCGTTACGGACCGCTATCTGGGAGCTGACGAATATCGCCGCGCGAAAAGCGTCCTGATGAACAAGCTGGAAAAACGCTTTGGCGGATTGCTGCGGACCATCCGCGCTGGACACGGTGAATTGCGCTTTGAAGTGGAACAGGACCAAAGCTTGTGGGCCGCACTGGTGGAGACTTGCCTTAAAATCTTCACGCCGTGGAGCACCCATCACGCCTGCCCCGTCCCCAGCGATTACAACGCCTCTCCGGAAAACCTGCCGCAACGGCTTTCCGGTAAAGGGCCTGACCAGGTTGATCCCAATGATGTCGAGATCAACCGTTGCCACGCTTTTATCGATCCAGTTTGTTACGGCCGCCTTATGCGGGCACTCACTTTCGACGCACCGGGCCAACGACTGGCCCTGCCAAGGTTTTTTATGGACATAAATTCAAACGACTCCACTGGTCGCCCCACTCAACCTTCTACGCTCGGTCCTGATGAACGCAAGCAAATCATGGACGAGCTTTCCGCTCAGGACAAGCGCCGCAAAAACGCCAACGTGCAATCCGTCTCGCTGCTGGTGGATGGAATGGAGCGGGCGCGTCTTGATCTTCACAACCCAGATCTTCACAACCAATCCGGCGCCACCTTTACGGCGATTGAGATTGAAGAAGGCGCGGAACTGATTGAGCTGCGCGCACAACAGGAGAGCGGCGATCTTCTGCTGGCCGTCCAGCCGGTGCTTTATGAACAGGGGCACGGCATTGCGCCGCTGCGCACAATCCTGTTTCGCCAGGGCTGGCGCAAGTTCGCCCTAGAGATTGTCCCTGGACCGCAAACCGCCGAAGGTCCGCGCCATGCCGCCGTTAAGTTGAGTTACACGGCGAATCCTCTGGCTGAATTTTTGCATGCTGGATTGCTGGATTCAGACGGGGACCGCCAAGCGTGGTCTTCCGGAACAAGGTTCTCCCGAACGCGGTACGCCGCCGGAGCGCTGGCGCTGGTTACCGTGGGATGGGGTTTGGGAATAGCCACCCACATGCGCATGCAGAAACCTCAAACGGTTGCCGCGCTTCCGCTACTGACTCCGGCAACGCAGATGAAACCGACGGAACCGGTTGTAGCGCTGGAAAATCTCAAAAACCTTCCCCAGGTTTCAGCGGCACTCTCCTTTGTGCTGGTGCCTGATGAGGACGTGGTGCGCACCGTTGGCTCGGCCGGTTACCCCTCAGTTTCCCTGCCTTCGCAACCCGTGGTGGTAAATCTTGAACTGCCTATCGACAGTGCGCACGTGAAGAAATCTTTTCGTGCTTCCTTGAAGGAATTTCAAAGTCACCGGGAAATTCTGAGCGAAAGCCACCTCAAGGCAAAAAAGACCTCCAAGCGAAGCTCCGTTTTGTTTGCCTTGCCTTCAGTCATGCTGGAAAACCGGCAGGACTACGCCGTGGACCTGAGCGCGACCAGCCCTGAAGGCGCTTCTGAAGATGTGGGTAGCTACACTTTTCGTGCAGTCCGGATACTGGACAACAAAAGGTAAAGTGATTTTGTTCGCGGAATCAGCTATCCGCATACCGATGAAAACAAGCAAGTCTGATCACTCTAGAGTTTGCTTGACTCTTAATCAGAGTGAACAGATGGAGAGTCTTATTAGTGTAGGACTTAACTATGGCTCCTTCAAATTCTCTAATTCACTGCGAAAGTGCCACGCTGGCGCAACTCCAGCGGGTGTAGAACGTAACTACTGGCAGAATCAAAGCTCGCAAAGATGAGACGACGGCTCGTTCTTGGCAGCAGGGGACTCAATAATGTCAAGCGGAATCAAAAAAACGCTCACAGCTGTAGATTGTGCGGGCCGCGCGGGCAAATATGCGTTTGGCCTGAATGAAGCTAAAACCGTCAACATGCTGCGCAAGCTGGCCGACGATCTGGAGTCAGGAAGCGTGGCCCTGCACAGCGTGACTACCTCCACTCACGCTACGCACGAAGAGTTCACGATCCAGGAATTCGTAATTGAAGTTCTGGAAGAGGCCCCAATCGTGGGACCGCAGGTGGTTAAGGGATAGCAAAACGCAATTGGGGACGTTACACAGATTCAGACGTGAAGAAGCGTTCTACATCCGCCAGGTCCTGGGTCTTGGCGTAAGGTGGCAGGCTGTCCAGAAAAATCTTTCCATAGCGCTGCTTGGACACACGGTTGTCCAGCAGCGCGAGCACGCCACGGTCTTTCACTGAGCGGATCAAACGTCCGAAGCCCTGCTTGAGCGCGATTACCGCTGACGGCACTTGATATTCCACGAATGCGTTGCCGCCGTTGGAATCCACGGCGCGAATGCGCGCGGCAACCACAGGATCACTGGGCACGGCAAAAGGCAGGCGATCAATGATCACGCAACTGAGCTGCTCGCCTTGCACGTCAACTCCTTGCCAGAAAGACGCGGTGGCAAACAGCACGGCATGCGGCGTCAGGCGAAATTCTTCCAGCAGCGCGTTCTTGGGCGCCGTTCCCTGGAGAAGCATGGGATAAGGAAGCTCGCCCAGGAGACGATCATGAATGTCATGCATCTGGGCGTAGCTGGTGAACAGACAGAAAGCACGCCCCTTGGTAATTTCCAGCAAGCGGCGGATTTTTTCCGCGGCGCGATTGCCGAAGACGGTTGAACGCGGATCGGGCAAGTCCGGCGGAACATAAAGGATCGCTTGCTTGGCGTAGTCAAAGTGCGAGGGCACCACCATCTCGCGAGCATGGTCCAGGCCAACGCGCTGGCGGATGTAACTGAAGCTGCCTTGGTCTTCTGATCCGGCAACAGCCAGCGTGGCGGACGTCAGCACGGCGGTTTCCAGAGGCTCAAACAGCGTGCGTTTCAGGATTTGTGAAACGTCGATCGGAGAGGCTTGCAGGATGACGTGGGATTGTCCACCGCGTCCTTTGCGCGATTCACCGCGATGCTCGATCCAGAAAACGGTGTTCTTGTCTTCGGACTCCATGATGAACGCCAACTGGGCCTGCAGTTCCTGCGTACGCCGCGCAAGGTTGAAAACTTCGTCCGGTTTTTTCGGCAGCAATTCCAGCTGGGAGAAAACGCCTTCCAGGGATTGCATCACCGCGTCGTAGTCGTCACTGTTTTTCTCGAGGAACCCATTGCGATTGCGAAACGCAAAGCGGCCTTCGCCGGTGGGCAGCAATCCAAAGAAGAAGCGTGCGCGTTCACGCATACGGCCCAGAGCTTGCAGCAATCCGGCGGAAGCCGATTGTTTCTGCTGTAGCGTAATTTCCATGTCGCGTGCCAGTTCTTCAAAACGCAGATTGCTTACGCTTACGCCAAAGTAGCTGCCGGCAACGTCTTCCAGTTCGTGGGCTTCATCAAAGATCGCGGCGGTGAAGTCCGGCAGGATTCCGGCATCCGGCGCGCCGGTCTGCCGCAGCGCCAGGTCGGCAAAGAACAGATGGTGATTCACGATGATGATGTCGCTTTCCATGGCGCGGCGATGCATCTCCGTGATGAAGCAGCGGTCCCACTGGACGCATTTCTGCCCGGTGCAACGCTCGGTGCGGGCGTCCAGTTTCTGCCAGAGCTGGTTGTTTTCCGGAAGGTCTTTCAGTTCGGCGCGATCGCCGGTTTGCGTTTCCGGTTCCCATTCGGCGATCTGGCGATACTGTTCGATTTCCTGCAAGCCGTTAAGCACTGGTTGGTTCGTCAGGTCATAAAGTTTCTGACGGCAAAGATAGTTGTTCCGTCCTTTCATGTAGCAGACGCGCAGCGGGCCCAGATTTTCGCGAAGTAGCTGTTGTTCAAGAAACGGGATGTCTTTGAAGAAGAGCTGTTCCTGCAGGTTCTTGGTACCGGTGGAAATTACCACGCGCTTGCCGCTGCGGATCACAGGCAGCAAGTACGCAAGAGTCTTGCCCGTGCCCGTGCCGGCTTCCACGATCAGGTGGCGCCGCTCCAGCAGCGCTTTTTCCACGGCTTCCGCCATTTGCAGTTGGCCGCGGCGAAATTCGTAGTTCGGATGCGCCTGGCTCAGTATCCCGCCCGGGGCGAAGAACTGGTGCAGGGTTGGCAGCTTGCGCGCGGGAACCGCTGTATCCGGATGAGAGAAGGAAGCCATGAGGGAACGTGTTCTTATGATAGCGTGGAAGTAGTGCCGCACACCGTCAAATCCGGAATACCTTTGGTGGCCATCGTCGGCCGGCCCAATGTGGGCAAGTCCACGCTGTTTAACCGCTTGCTCGGAAGGCGGCGGGCCATTGTGGGCGATGAGCCCGGCATCACGCGGGACCGTCTCTACGCCCAGACCACCTGGAACGGACGCCACCTGCGTTTGGTCGATACCGGCGGCATCGTTCCCGACGAAAAAGATTTCATCCCGACGGAAATTTTTCGCCAGGCTCGCGTGGCTTTTGAAGAAGCCGCGGCAATTGTGATGGTGGTGGACGTACGCACTGAACTGGCTTCACCGGACATGGAACTGGCCCGATTGTTGCAGCGTCTGGGCAAGCCTCTGTTCCTGGCCGTGAACAAAGTTGACAGCACGAAACTTGAGTCCGAAGCCGAGAACTTCCGGACGTTGGGAATCTCGCGGCTTTTTCCTATTTCCGCCGAGCACGGTACAGGAACAGCGGAATTGCTGGAAGCAATCTTGCATGTTGTTCCTGAAACTGAAGCCGAAAGGACCGAAGCCGCCGCGTTGCTGCAAAGAAAAGAAGAGCATACCGGCCGCCGTAGCGAGCCAGCGGAGGGGTCAATTGACGCGGAGTTGCTGAAAGAAGCCCATGCCGAGGCCGACGCCGAAGCGGCCCTTGAAGCCGAGCCACGCGAAACCAAGGTCGCGATCATCGGCCATCCGAACGTTGGCAAGTCGACCTTGCTCAACGCGTTGACTGGAAGCTCGCGCGCCATCGTTTCGCCCATTGCCGGCACTACGCGAGATGCCATCGATGAAGTGATTGAGCGCAACGGCAAGCAATACCGGTTTATCGATACCGCCGGAATCCGCCGCAAAGGCAAAACGCATTTGATGGCGGAAAAACTTTCTGTGGTCATGGCCCGCAAACATCTGGAAGCCGCTGACGTGGCGCTACTGGTGATCGATGCCGTGGAAGGCGTGAATTCCCTGGATGCCAACATCGGCGGCTACGCGCATGAGAGCGGACGCTCGGTGATCATCGTAGTCAACAAGTGGGACCTGATCGGGCCTGGACGTCAGGACGGCAAGCCCCCCGCCGATCGTTACGTGTATGAAGAGCGGGTCCGCCACGCCCTGAAATTCCTGGACTATGCGCCGATCGTTTTCGTTTCCGCCACGTCCGGCAAAAAACTGGACACGCTGTTCAAGACGCTGGAACTGGTGGCTTCCGAGCGTCTCAAGCGCATCGGCACTTCGCAGATGAACAAATTTATTGAGGGCGTGGACTTTGATCGCGCCAGCGTGCCGCATCGCCAGAAGGTAAAGATCTTCTACATGACGCAGGCCCACGTCTCGCCGCCTACGTTCATTCTGTTCACCGACAAAGACGTGAAGCTGCACTTCTCTTACGAGCGTTTTCTGGACAACCAGATCCGCAAAGCGTTTGGCTTTGTCGGTTCGCCTATATGGATCAAGAACCGTCCACGGAAGAAAGTGGAGTTAAAGCCCCAAAAGGACCGGCGCCGCAAGAAGCAACATTCTTAGAGGCTTTTTAGCCTGCGGAGAATCACCCAAAAACTAATACTTTTAAGTGTTTTTCGTGGAACCATTTGCTTGTTCCCTGCGTCATACAATTCATGCTGCAAGAGATTCGTTTCGCCTTTCGCATGATCGCCCGCAGTCCGGGCTTTGCTTCCATCGCAGTCCTATCCCTGGCCCTGGGGATAGGCGCCAACGCGGCCATTTTCAGCCTGGCGGATACCCTGGTGCTGCGACCTCTCCCGGTGGTTGATCCGGGGAAGGTGATGGAGATCGCTACGATTGCGTCCGGCCAAACGTCGGGTAGTGTCTCTTATCCTGACTACCGCGACTTGCGCGGGCGTGCCCAATCTTATGACGGACTGGTGGCTTTCCAGCTCTCCACTTTCAGCATGGCCCGCACGCGGGACGAAGTGGCGCGCATGCGCATGGGCATGTTCGTGAGCGACAATTTTTTCTCCGCGATGGGTGTGCAGCCGGAATTCGGCCGCAGCTTTTTAGCGGAAGAATCCACCGCGACGGCTACGCCCACGGTGGTGCTGGGGCATGAATTTTGGGACGATCAGTTCAATCACGACCCCTCGGTAATCGGCCGCACCGTGCGCATTTCTGGCATGGACTTCAACGTGATCGGCGTGGCGCCCAAGCGTTTCACTGGAATGGATGTATACGTACATTCCGCGTTTTATGTGCCGCTGGCGTTGGCGCAACGGATGAGTGCCGCTGCCACGGACCCACTGGAAGACCGCCATAGCTATGGCCTGACGGTGGAAGGGCGATTGAAGCCGGGTGTCTCCCGGAAAAAAGCCGAGAGCGAGCTCACCACTTTGTGGAGCGCTTTGGCGAAGGAATATCCCGGGCCAGATCGTAACCGCCGGGCGGCTGTGATGACTCAAATGCAGGCGCGCTTCGCCGCGGATCCTTTTGATCCGATTCTGGCCTTGATGCTTAGCGCTCTTGCTGGTCTGGTCTTGATCATAGCTTGTGCCAACGTGGCCAACCTGTTGCTGGGCCGCGCGCGCGGACGCTCCCGCGAAATCGCCGTGCGTATCGCCTTAGGTGTGAGCCGCAATAAGCTGCTGCGCCAGTTGATGATGGAAAATCTTGCGCTCGCTTTGCTCGGCGCCGGTGTTGGAATAGTCCTGGCCTACGGGGGTATTCGCTTTTTGCAAACCATCCCCATCCCCACGGACCTTCCCGTGGTGATATCGCCGCAACTCGACCAGCGCGTCCTGTTTGTAAGCCTTATGGCGGCGCTGGTGAGCGTGCTGCTCTTTGGTCTGGCCCCGGCTATACAAAGTCTCAAAACGGAGCTAGTGTCGGCCCTGAAGGGTGGAGACTCCAGCAACGTCCGCGGACGGCGCGGCCTGGGCCGGAACACTCTGGTAGTCAGCCAGATCACGCTGGCCATGGTGCTGCTAGTCACCGCAGGAATGTTGCTGAACGGATTCCACAAAATTCTCACGGCTGGCCCAGGATTCCGCACCGCTCACCTGATGATCACCGAATTTGACACTTCTCTAGCGCACTACAAGCCGGAACAGTCCAAGGTTTTTTATCGCGACCTGAAACAACGCGCGCGCGCCCTGCCCGGCGTGACTGCGACGGCCCTTACCAGTTGGATACCGTTTTCGCCCGGTGACTACGGGGCCCAGAACGTAGCTCCAGAGGGTTACCAGTTTCCCAAAGGCCAGGAAACTGATCGGGTATTGGGCGCTTCGATTGATGAGGATTATCTCAGCACGGTCGGCATCCCCGGTCGTAAGTGGGCGCGACTTCGCCGAAAATGACAAGGTGGACACACCGCGCGTGGCGATTGTGAACCAGGAGTTTGCGAAATACTATTGGCCGGGCCAGGACCCAGTGGGCAAACGGTTCCGACTAAAAAACGCCAAGGGTTCCTGGGTCCAGGTGGTGGGTGTTGCGCGAACTTCCAAATACCTCTTTGTGGCCGAGCAGCCAACACGGTTTCTCTATATGCCTTTCGCGCAGGAACCTCAGACGCAAATGGCCCTGCTGACCCAAACACCGGCTGACCCGGCGACCCTGGCGGCGCCCATACGTGACGTGGTGCGCGCGCTCGATGCCAACCAGCCCATTTTCAACGTGCGGACGTTCACTGATTTCGTTGCCGGACGCTCCGCCGCCGTCACCATGATCCTGCAGATCGTTGGCACCATGGGCTTGATGGGACTCGCGCTGGCGTTGATCGGAATCTACGGCCTGGTTTCATACTCGGTAGCCCGACGCACGCGGGAAATTGGCGTGCGGATGGCCATTGGCGCCAACCGATTGGACGTCATCAGAATGGTGCTGCGTCAGGGCATGGTTCTTTCGTTGGTCGGCATTGGGCTCGGTTCGGCCATCAGCCTGGCGGTAAACAAAGTGGTAGCGGCGGGCTTTGCTGGCATGGGACAACTCAACCTGGTTACGTTCATCGCGGTGCCAGTCGGCGTTTTGGCGGTAACCATGGCCGCTTGCTGGGCGCCGGCGTGGCGGGCATCGAAGCTGGATCCCATCAGGGCGTTGCGGTTTGATTAACTAATTGCCGCCGTGGCAAAGAAGTTTGCAGCCAATATGTTTTTCAATTTGCTAGCGGCGGTGGTTGCGATGGCGTGAACGGCGGTGGCGTCAACGTTGGAGGCGCGAACGTAGGCGGCGGAGCCGGCCACAGGATTGCTCCCAGCCGCGGCAAACGTCCACCCATGAAGTACAGCGAGTAAGCGGTGAAGAACACCGCGCTCGGTGCGGAGATCATCATGCCCAGGAGCATGACCAAGGCAGCTCCGACAATGGCAAGGAGAACCGCGAGAACGCTTCCCAGGACAATTCCGATCCCGCCAGCGGATTTGAGCGCCGCGACACCGAAGATTCCCACAATCGCGATGATGGCCCCGGGGATCAGCAAAATCAGGAAGCCCACCAGAAACGCGATTGTTATGGCAATACCCGCGCCAATGTGCAGCACCAGCTTCATGCCCATATATCCAGCAAAAGCTCCCGGTTCAGCCGCGATCATATCTTTCAACCGCAGCCACGCGCCGGTCACGCCGTGATTTTCCAGCGCCATCATGGGCACGACAAAATCGTAAGCCAGTGTGGCGACGATGGCGAAGACCAAGCCGTACAGCATGAGCGCAAGAAACATGCCGCCGAAGATGGAAAAGATGGCACTCAGCGGATCGCCCTGGCTCAGTACGCCGCTTTTCAACGCGCGCCATAACGGAGCTATCACCATGAAATACAGGCAGCCCCAGGAGGTCAGCATCAGGACCACCCAGAAACAAAAAAACTCGTTGGCCTGGCGGGAATATTGCCGCCAACCGCGGCCTATGTTCGCGGTGCCGGCCAGAACCGTATCCAACAGGATGAAGCGGAACCGGCAGCTGATATAGGCAAACAACAAAGACAGCAACATGGCCACCGCGACAATCGCGACGATGATCGCGAGGTGCCCCATCATCCAATCCTGGATTGTGACCAACGCTCTTTCCAGGTCTTTGAGAGTATCGCCGCTCCGTCCCAGGCCGGGGGGAAGCCGCGGCGTGCTGGTATTCAAATTCAGGGATTGATATCCGGTGCCGCCGGCAAGCCAGCCGATGAATCCAATCTTGATCCAGGTGGCGATGCGGAAACGTTGGAAAAGCATTTCGTTCAACCGCTGAAACGCGGGGCTGATGGCGTCAATCGGAGAGAGGGGCTGGGGCATGGTTGTTCCGTGGTGTGCCTGCAAGCTGAAGCCACGATGCTAAGCTCTCCAGCGCATTTTCACAAACCATTTTGTGGCGGACTTTCTTGTCGCGGACCTTGCGGCGTGTGGCTTCGTCCAACTGCGGCAACAGATCAAACGTGATGTTGGCCGGCTGAAAGTGTTTGGTTTCCGCGTGGCACAAGTAGTGCACCAAGGAGCCGAGCGCGGTTACACGCGGCGGCGGGACGGCGGCCAGACCTTGGGCGATACGCGCAATACTCATCCCGACAAGAAGCCCCATGGCGATGGATTCGGTGTAGCCTTCCACGCCTGAAATCTGTCCGGCAAAAAAGACGTTCGGATGCTGCTTCAGGTTGAGCAATTCCGTCAACAACGTTGGCGCGTTGATGTACGTGTTGCGATGGATCTGTCCGTAACGCAAGAACTTTGCGTTTTCCAGGCCGGGGATAAGCCGCAACACGCGTGCCTGTTCGCCGAACTTCAAATGATTTTGAAACCCGACGAGGTTGTAAGAGTCCGCACGCAGGTTTTCCTGGCGTAGCTGGACAACAGCGTAAGGCCATTTACCGGTGCGCGGATCGTCGAGGCCCACGGGCTTCATGGGACCAAAACGCAGCGTATCGCGGCCCCGGCGCGCGATCTCTTCAATCGGCAGGCAGCCTTCAAAGTAGTTCAGTTTCTCCCAGTCGTGTCCCTCTACCGATTGCGCGGCAATGAGCGCGTCCAGAAAACGGTCATATTCTTCTTTGGTGAACGGGCAATTGATGTAGTCCGCGGTGCCTTTGCCGTAGCGCGCAGCCATGTACACGCGCGACATGTCGATGGAGTCGGCTTCCACGATGGGGCTGATGGAATCGTAGAAAAACAAATGGTCGCTGCCGGAAAGACGGGCGACCTCCAGCGACAGCGCGTCGGAGGTCAGCGGCCCGGTGGCGACGACGGTGAGCCCATCCTCTTCGTCTTCGTCGATGTGCGTGACTTCTTCGCGAATGACTTTGATCCGTGGTTCCGCGGCAATCACTTCCGTGACGCGCGCCGAAAATGCTTCGCGGTCCACGGCCAGCGCGTGTCCGGCAGGGACTGAAGTTTCCAGCGCCAGCTTCAGCAACAACGATCCGGCGCGGCGCATTTCTTCTTTCAAAAGCCACGGCGCGGTGTTTCCGCTTTCCGATTTCAGCGAATTCGAGCAGACCAGCTCGGCAAACTTGTCCGTCTGGTGTGCAGGCGTGGACTTCAGGGGACGCATCTCGTACAACTCCACGGAGAGCCCTTGGTGAGCACATTGCCAGGCGGCTTCACAGCCGGCCAGTCCGGCGCCAATCACCTTGATTGTCATTCGGGACGACCGCCAGATTGTTTCGCACCAGTAGACGGCATTTCGGCTCCTCGGCTCGGCTGCTCCGATGCAGCGCCGCCAGCCAGCTTCGACAACGCCGGTTCCATCAAACGCATGGTTTCCCATTCGTCCATGATTTTGGCGCCGAGCAGATCATAAAATTTGAGCGCGGGTTCGTTCCACTCCAGCACTTGCCACCGCATGCCGTAACAGTTTTCCGTTACTGCAATCTGTGCCAGTTTTTGTAGCAGGCCTTTGCCAATGCCGTGACCACGCATTTCCGGTAGAACGAACAGGTCTTCCAGGTAAAGCCCCGGCTTGCCGAGCCAGGTGGAGTAATTGAAGAAGAAAAAAGCAAAGCCCGCGGGCTTGCCGTCCCATTCGGCAATCAGGCAGCGGTATTTTGGGTCAGGGCCGAAGCCGTCGCGGAGCAAGTCGGCCTCCTTGGCGATCACCGCGTCCGGCTCGCGTTCGTACACAGCCAGATGCCGGATGAATTGCAGGACCAGCCCGAGATCGTTCTTCGTTGCGTTGCGTATGGAAAGCATGATGAAGAGATTTTACAAGGCTTGAGTCATTCGTTGTTCAGTATGTCCGGCGCGTGCATCGCGGAACGCTTGAGGGAAAGTTTCGCCGCAGTTTTTGTCCGCAGAATCATGATCGCAGTTCGGAGACTTAGCGTATGATTTCCCGGCAAATTCACCGTTCTTCATTTCAACAAAGGAAATCAGTCCGTCAAGAACCTTCCCGTGAGCGATCAACCCCTGCCGACGACCGTAACCAAAAGTTCCAACCGCCTGCCACATCTGGACTGGATGCGCGGCCTGGCTTGCGTGCTCATGTTCCAAACGCACTGTTACGACGCGTGGCTTACGCCCGAAGCGCGGCAAAGCAAGTTCTTTATGTACTCGCAGCTGACGGGTTCGCTGCCAGCGCCATTGTTTTTGTTTCTGGCGGGGATTTCCGCGGCGATAATCGCCCGGAATGCCATGAACAAAAAACAACTCGCTGACGGTCCGGTCAGCGCGGTTGCAGGAAAGATCGTACGCCGCGGTTTGCAGATCTGGGCCCTGGCCATGGCGTTTCGTCTGCAAGAATTTCTGATCGTCTATCCCTGGGCCCCTTGGCCGGACCTGTTCCGCATGGACGTGCTGAACTGCATCGGCGTATCGCTCGTGCTCATCGGCCTGCTCGCCTACGTATCGCCGACGTGGAAGAGCCTGGCTATCAGCTCTGCTGCTGTTTGCGCTGCCATCCCCGCCTTCTCGCCGCTGGTATGGACGCACCGCGCTACCTGGCTGCCCTGGCAACTGGAATCCTATCTTGACGGCGTACACAACATGGGCAAGCCGTTGCCATGGATGTTCCCGATCTTTCCCTGGGCGGCGTTTGCGTTTGCGGGCGTCGTAGCCGGTTATTTTATTTTGAGCGACACGGCTAAGCGTTATCAGAAGATTCTTGTGCCGGTGGTGCTTGCAGCCGGACTCGCTGTTTCCGGCCTTGGCTACTTCTTCGACCATCTTCCGTTCCAGCTCTATACGAACTATGACTTCTGGCACACTAGTCCCAACTTTTTTCTGATTCGCCTGGGGATTCTGCTGGTGATTCTGGCTTTGTGCGATGCGCGCTGCCGATTGCGTCCGCTGGCCACCAGTTTTCGTCCGCTCTCTCTGCTCGGGCAACATTCTCTGGCGGTCTATTGGGTCCATATTGAATTGGTCTACGGAAGGCTCCACATTCTGCGTTCGAAAAGTCTGGGAATTGTGGGTGCAACCTGGGGACTCGTCGCAATCACGTTGGCCATGCTGCTGCTGGCGTATCTGCTCAAGCAATGGGACGAGCGGAGCAAAGGCCAACTGCGGTCGCAGCTCAATACGTCACCGGCCTGAGAGCAAATTTCCGGGTGCCAGGTCGCGAATTTTCCGCGCTGGTTCTCGCGCTTCAAATCTGGTCCTTTCGCTTCAAATCGCTTCAAATTCACGCTTCAAAATTCTTAAATAAACGCTTTCTCACAAACGTGATGTGGGTCACTGGCTGCTTACCGCGATCCATGCCTAGATGTGCACCTGTTTGCAGGCATTTCTGACTCCGAAACTAACGAAAATCAGCAGGGTTTAAGCAAAAACAGGGTAAACGGAATCTGACCCGTGAAATGTATTGTTAACATTTTCAACTAGATAGAAGGCGATGTTACTAAAGTCATCTGGTACATGTACCACAGTACAGGTACTTTAGTGGGCAATTGAACCCCTTATCAATTTCCGGCGCGGGCCGAAGGCGGCGCGTGTTTAAGAGCAAGACAGGGTAAGGAGCAGTCGACATGGCAGTAAGAAGTTCTCTTCGGAGAAAGGTGGTCCTTCCGGTCACCGTGATCCGAAACGACGGAGAAGAAAGACAACTGGCCCACACACTGGATATAACCGTGAATTCCGCGCGGTTAGCCGGCCTGCACATGCGGGTTGAGCCCGGTGATGTTATCGACGTACAGCGTGGCGCGGTACGAGCCAAGTTTCAAGTCTTCTGGGTGGGGGCCACCGGCACGCCCCTGGCAGGACAGATCGGCACCCAGTGCATCATGGCCGGCAAAAACATTTGGGGCATCGCCCTGCCCCCTGACGAACCCGACAATTTGGAAGAGCCCGAACAGTTTCGCAGCAGCGAACTCCTGGTGCGTTCCATCCGTGAGGATGAACGGCGCGTGCAATCGCGCGTGGAATGTAACGGCAGCGCGGTGTTTCAAGCGCCTGGTCTGAAACAGCCCATGTACGCTCCCATTGCCGACATCTCCGATGGCGGCGTGCATCTGCGCACCGCTACGGTGCTGCCGCTGAACACCACGGTATCTCTGCGCATGACCATCGACGGTTTTCCCGTGGAGATGCAAGGCATCGTCCGTTCCAGTGATCCGGTCATCGGCATGGGCGTTAGCTTCTTGCGGACGTCCCCTGAACAACACCAGAAACTGGCGCTGGCCTTGCGCGGTTTGCAGCAGAAAGCACAGCCTAAACGCAACGCACGTGAAACCGGGCTGGTGGTGGCTTCCATCGCTCTGGCTGGATGAAGTTGAGATAGAGCTGTTCGAAAGTAAGTTTTGAGAAAT
>JANXPR010000077.1 GCA_025357215.1 Acidobacteriaceae bacterium
GGCCCTGCGCAACCTTCTGGACTTCAATCTCTGAGAACAACATGGCCGGCGCCGCCGCTGAGACCGGAACCGATCCTGATTCCGCGCCACACTCGCCGTTGAACACGTCAACTTTCTGTCCGGTAAGAATGATCCGGTTCAGCGCGTTCAGGGGCGTTCCAATAATGTCCACGCCGCGCACCAGTTCGTCCGGACGCCCATCCGAATACACCTTCCACACCATCAGCGGCATCACTTGAAAAGCTTGCGGCATGTTGCGCGTGGTTAGGGTGAAGCCGCCGGCAATATCTTCAAAATACAGGCCGAACGGCTTGCCTTGCTTCTTGGCTTCGTCAATCAGCGCCTGGCGCAGTTGCGAATCCGGAATGCTCTTGGTGGATTTCACGATCAGGTTGCCCTGCCGGCCCACCGGCATCATGCCGTCTTGCGCGCGACCGTGTCCGTTGGAGTGCTCAAACCCTTTCACCGGCATGCGCGACATCAGGAACTGTTTGAGGATTCCGTTGGAAATCAATTCCACGCGCTGGCTCTTGGAGCCTTCTTCGTCATAACCGTAGTTGCCGCTCAGTTCGGTTCCGCTCAACGCCGGTAACGTCGGATCGTCTTCCACGCTCAGGAACGTCGGCAGTACCGGCTGGCCTACCATTTTGGTAAACGTCTGGCCTTCATTTTCGCCGCGCTGGCGCTGACCTTCCAAGCGGTGGCCGACAACTTCATGGAAGAATACCGCCGCCGCGCGTCCGCTCAGCAGCGCCGGACCGTTAAAAGGTTCCACGATGGGCGCTTTCTTCAGCGCTTGCAGGTCCTGCGCGATCTTTTCGATCTTGGCGGCCATCACCTGCTCAGGGACCAGCTTGTCAAAAGACGAAGCGTCAAAAGTTTCTGACCGCGCCAGGTCCATCCCGTCAGTCGACCGGGCGCTGCCCAGCGCCAGCACGCGGATCAGCGGATGGCCATCCACAATCTTTGATCCTTCGCTCGAAACAAAATACCGTTTGTTGTCGTTGACGATAAGAATGACGTTGGAGCGCTCGATGTCGGGATACTTGTTAAAAATTGCCGACAAGCGGCGCACGCGGTCTTCCCATTCGCGATGGTTGAAAGTCGGCGTGGCCGTGAGCTTTCCGGTAAACACCTGCGCCTTTTCGCTGGTAAAGTCCGGCGACGAATCTTCTTCGTCCGCGCGTACCTTGGTGTTGGTCTTTACTTCCAGGTAGCTCTGGGCCGCTTTCTTGTACATACGATCTGTGTTCAGCCACAGCACGCGGGCAATCGCGTCTGCCTTGTCGTCCTGGGGCAGTTGCGTGGTGGTCACCGAGTGAAAGCGATTTTCGCCGTGCGTGTTGTCCAGTGACCGGCTCCCCACGCGGACGGAAACATCCACCGAACGGTCGCGGCGGTCCACATTGGCCACCAGCGCGCCATTGCTGGCGACGATCACCGCGGAAGCATCGTCATTGGCCGAGTAGCTGATGAAGTAGGGCGCCGGATCCGCTTTGGCCAGCAACGCCATGGCGCGGTCCAGTTCGCTCTGTAATGTCTGTAACAAGACTGAATTGGGAGCAACGGCGGTCTGCGCAAACATCTTCGGAAGTGGCAGAACAAGAAGGACTAGTCCTAAGAATAAAGACTTGGAAGTTAACATATAGTTAGAGTTTACCTGAAGGATTGGATGCTGCAATAGTTACCGAAGCTCTGCGTTTTTGGATATTTATTGGCAACGGGTTTTCACCGCAGAGGACGCAGAGAAATGCATTTACAAGCCATTTGCGATGCGCCGGTAACCATCCTTAAGACGGAGTACGTGAAAATTGATAAGCAGCCCGAGCCGTTTGTCGCTCAACTTAAAGGTAGGAAATCAACTGGGCATCGTGGATTGGCATCAGTTTTTCGAGCGCCTTGATTTCAACAACCACCAATTCTTCCACAAGCATGTCCATTCGATACGCTGCATCGACTTTGACGCCTCGATAGAGAATCGGCAAGGGGACTTGTGTCCGCAGCTTCAGGCCGCGGCTGGTAAGCTCGTAAGCAAGGCAAGCTTCGTACGCGCTCTCCAGTAGGCCAGGTCCAAGGGGCGGTGTGGACCGCGATCGCTGCGTCCAAGATAATTCCGCTGATCTGATTCTCCCGCTTCTCTGCGTTCTCTGCGGTAAAAGTCATTTGTCTTTCGGGAACACTAAGGCTTCCACCGCAACACCGGCTTCCTAGCCGCCGCCGTTTCGTCTAGCCTTGAGACGCGCGTATTATGCGGCGCGGCTTTTACCAGTTCCGGATCGTCCTGGCATTCCCGCGCAATCGACTTCA
>JANXPR010000085.1 GCA_025357215.1 Acidobacteriaceae bacterium
CGTGGGACCGCCCGCTTGCCGCAAATACCATCCTGCATGTTTGCCTGCGCTGTAGGTAACGGCCGCCGGGTTGTAGACCTGTCCTGCCACCATAATGAAGTTGGGCTTCTTGGGAATGTAGAGTGTGTCCCCGGGGCGTACTTCCACGTCCACGGGAGTGTTCTGCCATTTACTGACGTCCAGGGTGATATGGATGAACATCCTGCCGCTGGGTTGGATTTGCCGGAAGCGTTCAATTAACTGCTGGTTCTGCCGGCTGCTGGCGGTCGTAACGCGCGAGCCGCTGGGATTGGACTGTTCTTCCAGCTTGTTAATCATTTCATTTTGGTTCTTGGCGGAAAATTCGCGCACCTGCGCCCGCTCAAGAATTGCGCCGTAAGGATAGGCATTTTCGCGGAACCCGCCGGCGCGCTTCAGAATGGTGCTCAACCGCTCGCCCTGCTGAATTCCATAACGTCCCGGATGGAGAACTTCGCCGGTAATGGCGATCGCTCCGCCAATATCGTTCCATCCGCCAATCTGGCCTACCGTCAAAACGTCGCCCGGCTTAAGCAGGACGTCAGTATCCGCTTCACCCGCCAGCGCGCGGCCAATGGCAACTTCGCGATGTTCCAGTTCAACTTTTTCGCCGTTGATGATCGAGTAGCTGCCCAGGTCCGCCGACTGGCGATAGGCACTGCGCTTGAAGCCGCCGGCCAGGCGAAGCAGTTCCGCCGCCGTCAGGTGCTCGGAAAGCGGATACTCGCCCGGACGCATCACTTCACCGAAAATCGCAACCTTCGGTGCATCCACGTCATAACGGCCAAAGACGCGGATGGTGTCGAACGGTTGCAAAGCCGGAGCGGCAACTTTCTTATCGAGAACATCGCGTACGTTGAAACCGACAACGATCGGATTCATGTCCGGCGGCACCAGCCGTACGATCTCGCCGCGGTCCGCCGTTTCCGGCAGCAAGTCATTGTAGGAGGAGATCAGGTCCGTCAGCTTCTCGCCTTCCTTATAAGGATATTTCCCCGGACGGAAAACGTGGCCTTGCAGGTAAACCGCCTGGTTGCTGAACGGGAGAATCGGCGAAACGTTAACCACGTCACCATCATGAATCTGCACGCGCTTGAAGGCTTCCTCTGACGCCGCGGCGTCATTGCCTTGCGGCAGATTCACGCTCAGCATTTCTTTGCGCTGGTGGGCTTCAATCCGCTCCACGGTAATTTTGCTCAGGTTGCCGGAGACCGGAACGCCGCCAGCCAGTTCCAGCACCTGGTCCAGCGTCTGCTCGCCGTGCAACTCATAGATCGCCGGACGCCGCACACTGCCTGACACTGTGACCTGCGGCCCCGCCGGAGGAACCAGTATGCTGTCTCCCGACTCTATATGTACCTGCGCTGTGCTCACGCCTTTCAGCATCAGGTCATAGAGATCGACTTCTTCTTCCAGTTTCTTCCCGCGGAAATGCCGCACCAGCCGGTACGATCCTGTGTCCGTGGGACCACCCGCGGCGATCAGCGCGCTCAGCGGTGTTGAAAGTGAACTGAGGTCGTATGCCCCAGGATTTTTTACATCCCCAACTACATACACGCGCACCGAACGCAGACGGCCCAGCGTTACATCCACGGTAATGTTTTTGAATTGTCTCTTCAGTGCGCGTTCAATAGCGATCTGCGCTTCGCCCAGGCTGCGCCCTGCCACGGGGACTGATCCTGCTTCCGGAATCAGCACGCGTCCTTCACGGTCCACCGAAACTTGTATGCGCTGCGTGACCATGCCCCAGTATTCGACCAGCAGTTCATCGCCCGCGCCCACAACGTAATCCGGACCAACCGGAATATCCGTGGCGCTCTTGTCTGGAGCTTTCTCAGCGGCGGCCACGCTGTTGCGGAACAGCGCCGCGCCAAACCGTTCAAGAGTGATGGGAGCATTCACTGCCTGCGTGTACAGATCACGCATGGCCGGCAGATTGCGCAACGGATACTGGCTCTGCTGCGATCCTGGACGCTCTCTGCCCTTTTCGTGCTTGGGCTTTTCGCCCGTTTGCATGTTTTGCGTACTCTGGTTTTTTTGCCCGGTCGCGCCCGGCGCTGCCTGGCGTCCGCCCGCCGCGGCGCCTTCGTCGCTTACCGAATAGCCGCGCTTCTTTAACTCTTCACTCATCAGGTGCCGCACGCGATCATCCGTGCGGATCTGGCCGAACAAACGGTCGTCTGTGATTTCGCGTTCCGTCACCGCATAGCCGCGATCGCGTAGCGCACTCACAATCTGCGCCTTGGCATCCGCCAATAGCTGCGGATCGTCCTGCAACACGGCGATGATCTCTTCCGCGGAAATTTCCGAATCCTGTGGAGCCTGCGCCTGCGGTTGCCCTTGCGCCGCTGCGGATGGTTGTTGCTGCTGCGGCTGTTGCTGTTGGTCCTGCTGTTGGATCGCAGCCAGCGCGCGCGCGCTCCCAGCCCCGGTCAATAAGACCACCAACGCAGCCTTCAACCACGACGAGCGAACTACACTTGTCAATGAAATCAAAATCTCTCCCATGAAATGTTCCGCGCAGATGGTGCCCTGCCCGGACTTTGGTCAATCTCAGATGTTTTCAGCAACTTGCAGACGGAGAATTCGGGTTTATTGTACGGGAAACCTCGGAAATTGCGGGAGTCTTTCTTGGTCGTATCGCGGATTTCCGAAAATCTCGCCCAGCCTTGCTTCACAAGCAAGCAGAAAACATTTCTTCACGGTCATTGAGGGAACGCGCACGCCAACGAAACGTGCAAGGTGTAGGATTCGCGGAATTAGTTGCAGGTTGTCAGCGAGATTTGTAAAGACATTCCAAATCAGGGTCAGCGGCGGCTCGCTCTCTTCTTTATCTCACGCTGCTTTCTCTCACGCCGCCGCGTATAACAACCTCCGGACTCTACCGTGTAGTTTGCATAGTCGCGGACCTCGGCGCTGCGGTCTTCTTTCGCCACCTTGCGCATCAGAGCGAGAAGCCGCTTCTCTTCTGATGGCGGCACTATGTTCAGAGCATGCTGCATCCCGTGAATGGCTCCCAGTCGACCGGCTACATAACGGGCTGAGAAAATTAGCCGCTCAAGGATCTCCACCGTTTCCGGCGCGAACCATTCGTCGCCTAGCATGTCGCCGGCTTTCCATGCGGCAAATCCGGCTTGCGACGCTACCCTGTTCAAGTAGGTTTCGGTCAGTTCCAAAATGCGCTTCTGGTGCGCGACACTCAAATCACTGCGGTCAAAGAAGCTGAACAGCGTGAAGTGGTTTTCATACCACAGCGGCGAACTGAAGTTTGAGAGCTTTTTCTCCACGTAAGGGAAAGTCGCTGGAAGCATATCTACCAGGAATTGAACAGCTCCAAAGCGCAGAGGTTCATCCCGCACCAGTACCGGATCGGATAGCACACTAATGGCAATGTTCTTTACCTTTGCGTGCTGGGAGGAGGTAAGTCGCTGGGCTTTTTGTTGATCAGCTCTCAGGAATGATAGCGCCCACTCGGGGAGCGTCCTGCGAACGCTTTTCGGTCGCCTCGTCACCGCGCGTCCTTCAGCGCAGCTTCCGCCGCGTAGTATCCGCACATGCCGTGCACCCCTGGACCGGGCGGCGTTGACGACGAACACAAATACACTCCACGCACCGGCGTCCGGTGCCGGCTCGGCGTGGGACGCAGGAACAACTGTCCCAAGTCCGGCGAACCTCCGCCAATATCGCCGCCCACAAGATTTGGATTGTGCTCTTCCAGTTCCACCGGCGTCATCACGGCTCGCGCCAGAATCAGGTCGCGGAAGCCCGGAGCGAACCGCTCCACTTGCATCTCGATTTTGTTCGTAACATCTTTCGGATCGCCCGTATATCCGTGCGGGACATGGCAATAACCCCAGGCGGTGTGTTTGCCCAACGGCGCGCGTGACGGATCAAACACGCTGGGTTGCGCAAACAGCACATAAGGCTTCTCCGGGACTTGTCCCAGCGCCGGCGCGCGTTCTGAAGCACAAATCTCTTTCAATGTCGCGCCCAGATGCAGTGTTCCTGCCGTGCGGCATTGCGGCGCGCGCCACGGCACCGGCCCGGCCAGCGCCCAATCAACCTTGAACGCCCCAACGCCATAACGGTAGGCCTCAAGCTGTTTCTGATATCCGGCGGGCAACTTCTCTGCCGCAATCTTGAGCAACTGGCGCGGCGTAACGTCCAGCAATGTAGCGCGTGCTTGTGGCAAGTCTTCCAGCGATTCCACGCGGCAGTTGGTGATCACCCTTCCGCCCAGCTTCTTTAAATAGGCAACCAGTCCGTTGGTAAACTGCTGCGCGCCACCTTTCACGAATGGCCATCCTGCGGCGTGCGCCGCCGCGGCCAGAGTAATGGCCACCGCGGAAGTCGCCAGTTTTTCCAGCGGAAGCATGGAGTGGCCGGCAAGCCCGGCAAACAGTCCGCGTGCCCGTTCTGTCTTGAAAGCGGCAGCGGCCAGCGATCGCGCCGACCGCATGGCATGCCAGCCGAAGCCCGCCATAATAAAAGGATGTTGCGGAAATCTGGGAACGGCCAGCACGTCGCTGAAAAAAGCCGGCCATCGCGGCAACAAGTCGCCAACCACGTTCTGGTACGCTGCTCCGTCTTCCCCCAGCGCCGCTACGGTCTCACTCAGAGAGTTGTAGAGCACCGCCGCCGAGCCGTCGTCAAAAGGATGGGCCAGCGCCGTTGGAGGAATCACCCACTCCACGCCGTGCTCACTCAACGGAAGCGAACGAAAGAAAGGTGAGCACGCCGCCATGGGGTAAACAGACGAACAAATATCGTGGATAAATCCCGGCAGAGTCAGTTCGGCGGAGCGCACTCCTCCGCCGGCCACCGGCGCTTGCTCCAGGACCGTGACTTGCCATCCTTTTTGTGCCAGCCGAATGGCCGCTGCAAGACCGTTCGGCCCTGAGCCCACAACAATAGCGTCCGATTTAGGGATATCCAGCTTGGCCATACGTGCTTGCGTTCGTGCAGACGTTCATCCGACGCCCCGGCTTGATGTTACGATTGAACGCTCACGCTGGTCAAAGAATGCTATTGTCGCGGCTGCGAAAAAGTTTGTGGATGCAAAGCCTGAAAGCCCGTGTTTTTGCCCTTGCAGGCCGCCACTACTCCAACCATCGTTGGTATGGCCCATACCGGGATATTGAACTCAAAAACGCTCTGCTTTCTCCCTTCAATGGCGCATTACCCGCGGGCTACGGACGCTGGCTGGATGAGCGCCTGGTGGAGTACCCGTGGTTCTTCTCGCAAGTCCCACAAGACGCAAAGAATCTTCTGGATGCCGGCTCAACCTTAAACCACAACTTCATCTTGGACCATGCGGCGCTGCGCGACAAGAAAATCACCATCATGACTCTTGCTCCGGAAGAAAATTCCTTCCCCGAGCGCGGAATCTCTTATCTCTATGGCGATCTCCGCCACACGCCATTTCCCGATGAATCTTTTGACTGCGTTGCCTGTCTCTCCGTGCTTGAGCACATCGGACTGGACACCACTATCTACAGCCGCATCGCCGGAAAGGTGGAGCACGATCCGGAAGGTTACCGCGCCGCCGTTGCTGAATTTCGCCGCGTGCTCAAACCCGGCGGCTCATGCTTGATCACCGTTCCCCTCGGCCAACGTGACGTACGTTCCTGGGTGCAAGTTTTTGATGCAACCATGATCGCCCAGATCATCGCCGACTTTCGTCCTTCGAGTTTCGCTGCTCAGTATTTCCGCTATACAGAAAATGCAGACTGGCAGGTGTCCACGCAGGCAGAATGCTCAGGCGCCGTTTACTTTGACCTGAACCACGACGTTCCGTGGCCCGGATGTCCTGCTGCCGCCGGCGCGGTTGCCTGCGTGCACTTGAAGAAGTAAGCGCCGCAACGTGCTTCGCCAGCAGGCCGTCCGCCTTGGGCCGCATCACCGTTGTGGCTGAATCGCGCCAACCTGAATCGCGCCCACAATAATGTGGATGTTGACTTCATCGCCGAGCGATCCCGGCACCGCGCCCCACCGTTGTCCCAAGTACTCCGTAATCGCGACGGTTAATGGCAAAGCTGGTTTCAAATCCCGCCAGCTTGCCCACGTTAG
>JANXPR010000097.1 GCA_025357215.1 Acidobacteriaceae bacterium
GGAAGACTCGTCGGCCAGACGACCGATCAAAACGGCAAGCGTGGATTCGTGCTCACGCTTTCCACCCGCGAGCAGCATATCCGTCGCGAGAAGGCCACGTCCAACATTTGCACCAACCAGGCGCTCATCGCCACCATGGCCACCATTTATATGACCATCTACGGGCGAGAGGGCTTGAAGGAACTGGCTCTACAGAATCTTTCCAAAGCTACGTACGCTGCGGGCGAGTTTGCCAAAAAGGGCAAAATACTTTTTGCCGGTGCGCCGCGCTTCAATGAATTTGTGGTCCAGACGAAAGACGATCCCAAACAGATCAACGACCGCCTGCTGGAAAAGAAAATCATTGGCGGGTTCCCGATAGGCCGCTACTACCCGGAACTAGGTAATGCAACGCTGTGGTGTTGCACGGAACTGAATACCAAAGAACAGATCGACGCATGCGTACAGGCGGTGGGCCAATGAGCAACCAGGACATCAAGAAAGCCACGCGGCACATCAGCCAGAACGAGTCACTGATTTTTGAACACTCGTCGCCGGGCAAAAAGGGTTATCGGCTGCCGCCGCTGGACGTTCCGGCAGTTGATCCGCAAAAAGCGCTGGGCGCGTCCGCGCGCGCTGATCTGGGCAACATGCCGCAAGTGAGCGAGATGGAAATCATCCGACACTTTACGCGCATCTCCACATGGAACTACGCGATTGACCTGGGCATGTATCCGCTGGGCTCATGCACCATGAAGTACAACGCACGCGTGAACGAAGTAGTTGTGCGCCTGGGCGGACTGGCGGAAGCGCATCCTTACCAGCCGGAGAAAACAGCGCAAGGCGCGCTGCGGGTGATGAAGACCCTGGCCGATTGCCTGCTGGACATCACCGGCATGGACGCCATCACGTTGCAACCAGCGGCTGGCGCGCACGGTGAGATGACAGGCATCCTGCTGATGCACGCTTGTCTCAAGTCGCGGGGTAATCCACGCAAAAAGATTTTGATCCCAGATTCCGCGCACGGAACCAACCCGGCAACCGCGGCCATCTGCGGTTACGCCGTGGAAAACCTGAAGTCCAACGAACAGGGGATGGTGGACATTGCGTCCCTTGAAGCCCAGATGAATGAAGATGTCGCGGGTCTCATGCTTACCAATCCCAACACGCTGGGGATTTTTGAGCAAGAGATCCACAAGATCGCGGACATCCTGCACAAAAAAGGCGGCCTCCTTTATATGGACGGCGCCAACATGAACGCACTGGTGGGCAAAACGCGTCCCGGCGATTTTGGCGTGGACGTGATGCACCTGAACCTGCACAAGACGTTCTCCACGCCGCACGGCGGCGGTGGTCCGGGATCGGGTCCGGTGGCGTGCAAGAAAATTCTGGAACCATTTTTGCCAAAGCCGGTCGTCGTGGAAAAAGCTGATGGCACGCTGGCGCTGGACTACGAGCGTCCGCAATCGGTGGGACGCGTGCGCATGTTCTACGGAAACTTTGGCATGCACGTGCGCGCGCTCAGCTACATCATGGCCAACGGTCCTGACGGTTTGCGCCAGACCACGGAAGATGCCGTGCTCAACGCCAACTACATCCGCAAAAACCTGCAAGGCCACTATGACCTGCCGTTCAACACACCCTCGATGCATGAGGTCGTGTTCAGCGACCACACGCAGACGGAAAAAGGCATCAAGACCGGCGACATCGCGAAACGGCTGATCGACTACGGCTTCCATCCTTATACCGTGTCGTTCCCGCTGGTGGTGCACGGCGCGCTGATGATTGAGCCAACGGAAAGCGAATCCCTGGAAGAACTGGACCTGTTCATTGACGCCATGAAGTCGATTGCGCGGGAATG
>JANXPR010000121.1 GCA_025357215.1 Acidobacteriaceae bacterium
TGCTTTTTTGAGCGACAAATTCTGCTGCGCGATGGCGACCATATTACTCGGTTGTAATTTTCCTTTCTTGGTCACTCTCGTCGGACGCCTTCGTCCCACTGCGTCGCCGTGATATCGTCTTAGTCTGAATCGGGCCGTCAACCCGAACAACCTGAGGAGAGTGACATCCAAATGAAACATCTGAAGAGAATCTGCATGCTGGCGATTCTGTGCTTCGCCGTTGCGTCGTTCGCACAAATGAAAGAGACCGCACCCGCTGCCAAGCCGGCCGCACCCGCGCCGCAAGCCCAGGCCCCAGCTGCCCCGCAGCCGCCACCCACCATCGCCGGCATCGTGGACCGCCAGATCAGCCAAATTGAAAAACAGGTTGTGGAAGCGGCGGAAGCCATGCCGGAAGATAAATACAACTTCTCGCCGGAAAGCCTGAATATACCCGGCAGTGACTACAAAGGCGTGCGCACCTTTGCGCTGGAAGTCCGCCACATAGCCACGGCCAACTATGCCTTCTGGTCGCCTCTCACCGGTGACCCGATGCCCGCCGGCATTAAAGGCCCTAACGGTCCTGAAGAACTGAAGACCAAAACAGAAATCGTCAAATACCTGAAAGACTCTTTCGCGCTTGGCCACAAAGCAGCCGCCACGCTGACGGCCCAGAACCTGACGGAGATGGTTAAGACTTTCCGCGGAGAAGCGCCGCGCATGGTCCAGGCCACCTTTGCCGTCGCCCACGCCAACGATCACTACGGACAAATGGTGGAATACCTGCGCATGAACGGCATCGTCCCGCCGGCCAGCAGAGGCAACTAAGAGAGATTGACGATTGAAAATTGAGTAATCGGGTAATTGCGTTGCGATCTCAATTACCCGATTACAAATTACCCGATTACCCGATCTAGTACTTCTTCCGGCTCCGGCCGCATTCGCCAGTCGGCATCAACATGCGCATAAGCAATCGTTCCATCCGGACGGATCACATACGTCGCCGGCATTGGCAGTTCCCAACTCTGGTCGCCGTTGTAGCCCGGGAGTTTGGTCATGATGCTTTCATACAAGCTCTGCAAATCCGGCGCCACGCGATAGACGAGTCCAAACTTGCGCGCCGCTTCGTTGCCGGCGTCGCTCAGCACGGGAAAACGCAGCTTGTGCATGTCGCGCGTCATATAGGAATGTTTCTGCGTTTGCGGCGAGATGGCCACCAGGGATGCACCTCGCGTCGCGATCTCCACATGTACCTGCTGCAAGGCCATGAGCTGCGCGTTGCAGTAAGCGCACCAGCGTCCGCGATAGAAGACCACCACCAGCGGACCGCTTTTCAGCAGGTCAGAAGACCGCCAGATCATGCCGTCGCCATCGGGAAGCTCAAAACTCGGAGCTTGAACGCCCGGCTGAAGAGCCTTGGCCGCGATTCCCGACTGCGCCAGTTCTTCCGCTGCGCGGTCAATCGTGACCAGCCGCTCAGCTGGGACGAGCGACCGCAGCTTCGCGGTTAGATCAGCGAGTTGTTGATGGAGAGACATGGGCGGCGTACAAAAAATCTCTACCTGGCCCCTGCCGCCACGCCCATCTTGCTCAGAATTTCATCCACCGTCTGGATGGCCAGATCGATTTCTTCCATCTTGTTGTAGAAGTGTGGAGAGAAGCGCACGCCGGCTTTGGGACGGAAGTCCACCAGCACATCGCGCCGCAGCAGTTCCTGGCACACGTCATACGCGTTCGGCATGTCGATGGCCACCGTCCCGCCGCGCAGTTCCGGATCGCGCGGAGCGTTCACCTTCCAGCCGCGCTGGTCAGCCAGTTCAATCAAGCGGGTCGTCATCTTCTTTGATTTCGCGCGAATGTTTTCCACGCCGGCTTCGCGGATGATCTTCAGCCCCGGCAGCGCTGTATAGAATCCCGGCACATTGGACGTACCCTGCATGAAGCGGAAAGGCTGTTCGCCATATTTGCTGGCGCCGATCTCAAAGTTGAACGGGTTCTCGTGCGCGAACCAGCCGGTAAATCCGGGTTCAAGTTTTTTAGCCAGGTCAGGCCGCACATAAAGATAAGATGTCCCCGCGCCGCCACACAGCCACTTCAAAACTCCGCCTACACAGAAATCCACGTTGAGGGCCTGCACGTCCACGGGCACGTTGCCCATCGACTGGAAGCAATCCAGCACCACCAGCGCGCCCACTTTGTGGGCTTTCTCCACAATGGCTTTCACGTCCTTGATATACGAGCTGCGAAAGACGACATGCGAAATAGGCACCAGCAGGGTGTCTTCGTCAATCGCTTCCAGCAGGCGCTGGGTCGACACGTGGACGCCATCATCCGTGGGCACCATGTGTACGCGCGCTCCGCGCGAGCGCTGGCCTTCCCAGAAATACATCACGGACGGAAAATTCATGTCGCTATAAACGATCTTGTTGCGTTTGCCCTTAAAGTCAAAGCAACTGGCAATCACTGCCTGGCATGACGTGACGTTGAGTTGCAGGCTTACGGTTCCCGGCGGGGCGTTCATGATGGCGCCCAGTTCGTCGCCCACTTCCACGGCCATCATCCACCATTTTTCTTCCCAGGCGCGTACGCCGCGGTTGGCCCATACGTCACAGTACGAATGTACTGAGTCGTAGACGCCGCGGGGCATGGCGCCCAGCGAGTTGCTGATCATATAGGTGGAGCGTTCCAGGATGGGGAATTCGGCTCGAAAGCGCAGCAGGTCGTCATTCATAAGGAAACAATTGTGCCCTAAAACTCTCATGTTTGCATCTGCGGGGCCGATAGCCAAGGCAGGGAAAAGAAACGGGACCATGGAATCAGCCAGCACCACAGCGCTCATATTGTGCAGTGAACAGGAATGTTCATCAGTCCTTGAGCAGGCCCTCGCGCAGTTCAAGATCACGCCGCAAACCTGCCTTACCGGCTGGGCCGTGCAAAAGGCCTTGAAGGAAAAGGATTTTGACATCCTGATGCTGGATTTTGACGACGCCGAGGCCGGCGCCGCCCTGGACCTGTGGTCCAGCCGCGGCCCTAACTCTTCCAAGGTAGTCATCGCGTTCGCGCGGCATACCCACGCCATGAAGCAGGAACACCGGCGCTACGCCCATTTCTACCTGCAGAAACCGCTTACCCAATGGCTGCTGGTAAAGACCTTGAAGGTGGCCTGCGGGGTCGTCCTGAAGAAACGGCGCGCCACATTCCGCTGCACGCTCAACATGAAAGCCCAGATCAGCGTAGTGGTGCCGGGCAGTACCAAGCCCAACCAGCACACCATCACCATGGTGGACGTAAGCAGCGGAGGATCTTGTGTCCGCTCGGATTCCGGCCTGTCACGTGGCGTGGTGGTCAACATGTCCTTCCGGCTGCCGGAAACCGACGACCTGATCCAGGCCACCGGCAAAGTTGTGTGGTCAGAACGTACCGGACTCACGGGAGTGCAGTTTACCTCGATTCCCAACAAACAACTCCACCAGTTGGGCGCCTGGTTGGACGAACGCGACCCCAACGCCATTAAGGTCACACTTGTCGATAACCCGAACGAGGTCCGCGAGGACAAACAGCGGCATTCCCTCCGGTATTAACCCTAAAGTCTCCCCTGCCCAGGCCGATACATTTGTAAGCAGGTGGACCCCAATGCAAGCACCGTTAACAGCTTTATTGTTGTGTGGCGATAGTCAGACGGTGGGTCTCATTGACCGCACGTTTGATGAGTACAGCATTTCCGCCTACTACTGCATGAACAGCTCGTCGGCCCAGACTTCTCTCAACCAGAAAAAATTTGACCTGCTGGTGCTGGATTTTGACGATCCCGGCGCCGCGGCGCTGATTGACTTCCGTCCGCTGGACGCACGCGGCTTCCCCAGCGTGGTCATCGCACTGGCTCGCGACGCCGAAGTCCTGAAAGGCGCGCTCAGCCGGCGGGTCCACTTTGTTCTGCAAAAACCATTCACTCAGGAACTGATCCAGCGGACCTTGAAAGCCGCTTACGGCCAGATTGTGAACGAAAAACGCACGGCCTTCCGCCACTCCGTGCGCATCATCGCGGACGCCAGCATTCTGGATGGCGACACCAAAATCATTTTGCCGGACGCCACCATCCAGGACGTCAGCCAGACCGGCTTGTGTCTGCAAACGGCCACGAGCGTTGCGCGTGACGCCAACATCTTTGTGGATTTCGAATTGCCGGACGGCCAGGGCGAAGTCCATGTCATTGGCAAAGTAATGTGGTGTGACGGCCGCGGCCACGCCGGCGTCCAGTACCGCTTTATCGCGCCGCTGGAGATGAAAAACCTGCGCACGTGGCTGGTCTCGCGCTGTCCGTGGGACATTGAACTGTCACCACGGTCGCAACCTGTGTTTCGTCTCTCCGGTTCCAATCGCGTGCAGTAGTCTGCTCACCCGAAAATAATTTCCTCCACATGCGGGTTTTTCTTTTGCGCGAAAGCAGCGGGTGCTATATTGCGCATCACAGCAATGCAAAAAACTCAAACTGGTTCCAGCCGCAAGCTGGGTTTGCTCTCACTGGCGGCGGCAACTTACTTTATGGTCTCCGGCGGCCCGTACGGCGTGGAGGAACTGGTCCAGGACTCCGGCTATAAAGCCGCTCTCCTTATTCTTTTCGTCACTCCGCTGCTCTGGGCTTTGCCCACGGGGCTGATGGTCGGCGAACTTTCCGCCGCTCTTCCTCAGGAAGGCGGCTTCTACGTGTGGGTGCGCCGCGCCATGGGACCGTTCTGGGGCTTCCAGGAAGCCTGGCTCTCCCTGGTGGCCAGTATCTTTGACATGGCTATCTATCCCACTTTGTTCGTCGCCTACCTGGGCAGGTTGTTTCCCAGCCTTGCGGATGGCTGGCAGCACTATGCCATTGCCGGCGGGTTGGTGCTGTTTTGCATGCTCTGGAACATGATGGGCGCCAAGGCCGTGGGCGGCAGCTCCGTGGTGGTGGGAGCGTTACTCCTCAGCCCGTTTGTGCTGATCACCATCTTCGCGCTGGCGCGGCACGCCACGCCGGTAGCCGTCGCTTCCACCAAAGCCGATGTGTATACCGCCTTGCTGGTGGCCATGTGGAACTACATGGGTTGGGACAACGCCGCCACAGTTGCCAACGAAGTTGAAAATCCGCAGAAAAACTATCCCCGCGTGATGCTGCTTACGCTGGGGGCCATCATGATCTCATATCTCTTGCCGGTTGCCGCCATGTGGCACATGGGCATTCCTCTGGAAGCCTTCAGCAACGGAGGCTGGGCCAGTATTGCCGGCACAGTAGTAGGGCCTTTTCTTGTCACCATAGTGGTAGTCACCGGGATGCTCACGGAGTTCAGCTCGTTCAATGCACTGGTAATGTCGTATTCGCACTTGCCGGTGGCCATGGCGGAAGACGGACATCTTCCCAAGGTCTTTACGCGCAAGTTAAAGAGCGGCGCGCCGTGGGTGGCGATTATCGTTCTGGGTATCGCCTGGGCCGCGTCGCTGAGCTTGCCTTTTGACAAGCTCGTCATGCTCGACATCCTTCTTTACGGCGCGAGCTTGTTGCTTGAGTTCGCGGCTCTGATCGTGCTC